>CAZKWD010000044.1:1178-10586 GCA_964556175.1 uncultured Rikenellaceae bacterium | reverse complement strand
AACGACTCTTGAGGTTAAGGAATAAACTATTTAAAATATGCTTAACATATCCAAAAAAACTATACTCACACTGTTGGCAGGGCTTTTGATAATACTTGTAGCCTCGTGCATGTCGACTAAAAAATTTGAAAAAGAGGAAGAGGATCTTATCCAGAATTATCTTTCAAGAAATCCTGATCTGGATTTTGAACTTAAACCCAGCGGATTGTATTATTTTGAGATATTAACCGGGCCCGGACCAGCGGTGGAAACACATGACACAGCTTATATTTTTTATACGGCAAAATATCTAAGTGGTGTTACATTCGGTACAAACGTGGGCACAACTGATACACTTATAGCACCTGTAAACGAGGGATATCACATTCAAGGATTCGATGAAGGTGTATCATATATGAGAGAGGGAGGAAAATCACAGTTGATAATCCCTTCTTACCTTGGGTATGGACAAAGTGGTTACTACTTTCCGGCCTATACGCCTATTATATTTGAAATTCATCTTGTAAAAGTGGTTCAGGGTCCCTGAGTAAAATTAATCTATTGTAAAACGAATATAACCGGCCTTTTTCTAAGCTCCGGAACATTTTTTTCCCATTCTGATATTTTCATTGTTCTTATCGATTCAGAAGGAAGTGTTATGTCAGCAGCAATACAGAGTAAACTGTTTTGATTGCAAACGGCAAATATTGATTCAAGCATTGCCTGGTTCCTGTATGGTGTCTCCATGAAGATCTGAGAAAAGCCTTCATGCGCTTTTTTCTCCAGTTCTCTTAATTTTGCAGCTCTTTCCGCCGGTTTTACGGGAAGATATCCGTTAAAGGTAAAATTCTGACCATTCATCCCGGAGGCAATGAGGGCCATTATTATTGATGATGGGCCTGAAAGAGGGGTTACGGTAATTCTTTTCCGGTGTGCTTCTGCCACAATTCTGGCACCGGGATCTGCTATACCCGGAAGCCCGGCTTCACTCATCAGCCCTATATCATGACCGTTAAAAATTGGATCGAGGAAATGTAATGTATCTGCTTCAGGTGTATGCTCATTTAACTCATAGAATACAGATTCGTCAATTGGGAAATGCCTGTCGATGAGCCTTAGAAACCTTCGGGCGCTCCGTAAATTTTCTACAATAAAATATCTTAGTCCTCTTGTGATTTCCAGCGCTTTGCCGGGGATAACATCTTCATAGTTGTCTCCGCCAAGGGTCACAGGTATGAGCCAGATCCTGCCTTTCACATTTTTTGTTTTACCAAATATAACAAATAAACACAGTTTAATAAAAACACCTTTCCTGTTGGCTGTCTTGCATTTTTAATATAGGTTTGCCGGGAAATTGATCTTAAAGTGAAAATAACTTTCCTCGGTACGGGTACATCGCAAGGTGTTCCGGTAATAGCCTGTGAATGCGCCACATGCCTTTCAGAGGATCCGCGTGATAAACGACTCAGAACATCCCTGCTTCTGGAAGCAGGAAAAAGCATCATGCTCTTTGATGCAGGTCCCGATTTCCGCCAACAGATGCTCAGGGAACATGTAAAAAGGCTTGATGCTATTATACTGACACATGAACATAAGGATCATATTGCAGGTATGGATGACGTAAGAGCTTTTAATTACAAAAGCCAGGATGCAATAGATGTATATGCTGAAGAAAGGGTACAGGAAGCTATAAAAAGAGAATTTGCATATGTATTTTCTGAAAAAAGGTATCCGGGAGTACCAAAGATAAGACTTAACAATATCCCCCCTTATAGATTTAAGATCAATGATATTGATATAACTCCCATCAGGGTACGGCATATGGAACTTGAGATTTACGGATTCAGGGTAGGAAATTTTGCATATATAACCGACGCCAGCTATATACCGGAAGAGAGCAAGGAAAAACTTTTAGGTGTTAAATATTTGGTTGTCAATGCCTTAAGAAAGCAAAAACATATTTCTCACTTTAATCTCCGGGAAGCAATTGACTTTATCAGGGAAATTTCACCAAAGAGGGCTTTCATAACCCATATAAGCCACCAGATGGGTCTGCATGAACAGGTAGCGACAGAGCTTCCTCCCGGTATTATGCTCGCTTATGACGGCCTGAGTCTGGAGTTTAATGAATGAAACCGCTACTATTTCTTCTTATAACTACGGACTAGTTTTTTCTGGTAGCCGGTTGAAAAATAATATTTATTTCTGCCCAGCTGGGAGGTATTGACCCTTGAAGCTTTTGCCCTTTTCTTCTGAAACGGATTTTGTTTTGCTGTAGCACAACCTGTGAATATTCCAATGAGGAGAATCAGGAAAAGGCACTTTATTATTTTAACAGATTTAGACATCAACATTTCAGGCTCTCTTTGATCTTTAAAAATATAAATAATTTATTTAATATAAAATGATAACTCATTTGTTGCTGCAAAATGAATGAATTCATTTTTTTAATAAGCAGTATGTTATGTTTTACGGCAAGATTTTTGTATTTTTCTCTCCGGGTCGTTTAAAGAAATTGTATTAAGTAATTTTGAATCATTTTGTATATGTTGAATAAGAATTTATTATCCGGAATAAGGATCCGGATCTCCCTGATATTACTGTTTCTGTCATCATATTCTGCTTTTCCGCAGGCAATTATTAATATCGGCATATCTGAAAGTCCGGGCCTTATTATAGAAAATATCATTCTGCACGACAGCACGATACTTAATATAAACGGAAACAGACCCCTGTTTAGTTTCCTTGTTAACGGGAAATATTATAATTCGGCTGCCAGGGAAGCCGTGATACAGGATGATTCCTATGTACAGTTTTATGATAAAGGGATTAAGGTCACAACTCATACAGCAGACCAATCGTCTGGAACCTGGACATCCGGGATAATATTTGAGAACAACGGTGCTGATACCATTATCCTGAGTAATGTTGTCCCTTTTGGAGAAGACCTTGAACATATTTACATTACAGGGGATGGTCCTCCCGATCTTGCAAGGGCATGCCTGTTTCGTCCGGGCTACCATCCGGTAAGGGTTATACTTCCTGATAATGCGTGGGAAATGGGCTTTTCGTCATTCCCGACAGACAAAGAATATTCGGTCTGTGCAATTACCAGGCGTCAAAATACTGATGGAGGCCAGAAGAGAAGATATGAGACAATACTGCCCCCTGACTCGAAAGTATCTTATGTCATGTATGCCGAGGTATTCAGAGGAGAGTGGCAGGAGGGACTGAGACTGATGTTCAGGGACAGATATCTTTTTGACCTTGAAGAATTCGATAATTCACTTTATGAACGTGAAGATCTTGCCTGGATAAAAGAGAGTTATCTGATGATTTTACAGATGGCATGGGACATCGAGTTTTATGACCGGATAACCGGAAAATATACCTTCCCTGATGTTATAAGGAAAGGAATAGACCTTTTCGGGTATTTTGACGTCTTTTGTATATGGCCTACATGGCCGAGGCTGGGACTCGATCAGAGAAACCAGTGGGATATGTACCGCGACCTGCCGGGAGGAACCTCACAGCTGAGGAGCTTTGCAAATATGTCGCGTCTTTCAGGTACAAAATTCTTTATTTCCTATAACCCGTGGGATAACAGTACAAAACAAGAAGACCATTACGGGGGATTAGCCAGGATAATTGCAGAAACAGATGCAGACGGAGTCGTACTTGATACAAGGGGCAGCTCAAGCTATGAACTACAGGCAGCAGCCGACAGTGTGAAAAAAGGTGTAATAATGTATTCCGAGGGAATGGCAATTACAAAAGATATGCCCGGAATAATCTCAGGACGTGTTCATAATGCCATCTATCTGAGTCCTGAACTCAATCTTAATAAACTGATAAAACCCGATTTCTCAATATTCAGGGTTTGTGATGTTGGGGAGGATATTATTCACCGTGAACTGGCAATATCATTTTTCAATGGTTACGGCACTGAACTCAATATGTACAGGCCCGGCGGAAGGAATGAAGACTTTGACGCGGATCTTAAATTCCTGGCAAGAACAACCTTCATACTACGGCAGAATAATGACGCTTTCCTCGATTTTAACTGGACCCCCCTTATAGAGACCACTCTGGATAATATATATGTAAATCAATGGAAATCAGGCGACAAGACTATCTTTACCGTGTTAAATATGAGACCGGAAGGGGTTACAGAAGAACTCTTTGAGGTAAACAACCCGGCAGGAAAACATTATGTTTCATTGTGGAATCACGAAAACCTTGTTCCTGAAACGGAAAATGGTAAAACCTTTATCCGGGTTATGGCAGACGGCTGGCATGCAATTTATTCAGGAACAAGGAGGGAGGGCTCAGTCGATTGTATAGCTGAGCTGCCTGATATATTAAGATCTGAAATTAAGGGTGATTCTATCAGGATTCATAACCCGGGAAATGGAAAAGTACTTATCTGGGAAGGCGATCCATCATATAACACAGATTATAAAGAATTAAACATACTAACCGATACTATAATATTTGTTAAAGATCTCTTCGGATATTATGAGGGTAAGATTGTTGTGCAGCTCATTGAGAATAAAAGGTTGAAAGATGAGAATGTTCTAAGGCTTAACGCAGGCAACCCCTGGCTTATAAGCAGGGTTACTCCGACATCACTTGCTACTAATGTTCCTCATGATATGGTGTTGGTTTCCGGAACCGATTTTTCCTTCAATGTAACTACCCGCGAGGATTTCATCCCTTATCCTGAAGTCAGTGGTAAAACAATAAGTATTGACAGTTTCTTGATAGATAAATACCCTGTTACAAATGCCAGCTATTACGAATTTATTGTAAGCACCGGATATTTTCCCAAAGACACAACCGGATATCTTAGGCGCTGGGAATCAGGCATTTATAAACAAGGACAGGATAATTATCCTGTTGTGTATGTAAGTTATGAAGATGTAATGGCTTATGCGGAGTGGGCAGGAAAAAGACTTCCCACTGAAGCTGAATGGCAACTGGCTGCACAGGGTGATGACGAGCGGCTATGGCCGTGGGGAGACGAGTTTCATGGAACGTACTGTAATAATGCATTTGACAGGCCTACGCCGGTAAATGCTTTCCCGAAGGGAGAGAGCCCTTATGGAGTAATGGATATGGTAGGCAATATATGGCAGATGACCAATGATATGTATTTCAATGGTGCCTATTATTTTGTTGTAATCAGGGGAGGCAGCTATTTCCGTCCCGAGTCGAGCTGGTGGTATATTGAGGGAGGACCGCAGCCGCTCGATAAAACACAGATCATGCTGTTGGTATCGCCCGGGTTCGACAGGAGTGCTACAGTAGGATTCAGATGTGTTAAGGATATTGACAGGAAGAATTTTAAGGGGAGAAGATAAAGGGGGCGGGTACATGTACTCACCTTACACTTTCAGTTTCTTTTCTATTTCGTTTATCTGATTCCTGAAATGCTTGTCGGTATCGATAAGGTTGTTAACAGTTTTGCATGCATGCAGAACTGTTGCGTGATCTTTCCCTCCGATATGCGATCCAATACTTGCCAGTGAAGCTTTTGTAAGGTTCTTCGAAAAGTACATGGAGACCTGACGTGCCTGTACAATCTCCCTCTTCCTTGTTTTACCCTGTATAAGGTCGACGGGTATCTTGTAATAATCGCAAACGATCTTCTGGATAAAGTCAATAGTAATTTCTCTTCTTGCAGTGCTGATAAGTTTTTCAACCATCATCCTGGCGAGGTCAAGAGTGATCTCTTTCCTGTTCAATGTTGACTGGGCATAAAGTGATATCAGTACTGCTTCCAGTTCCCTGATATTATTTGAGATGTTTACTGCCAGGAACTCAAAGATCTCTTCAGACAGTTCTATACCGTCATTGTAGGCTTTCTTCTTCAGGATAGCCAGACGTGTCTCGTAATCAGGCCGCTGCAGATCGGCCTGAAGTCCCCATTTGAATCTGGAAAGAAGCCTTTGTTCCATGCCCTGGAGGTCAACAGGAGGTTTGTCACAAGTCAGGATAAGCTGCTTGCCCGACTGGTGCAGATGATTAAAGATGTGAAAGAAGGTGTCCTGAGTCTTTTCTTTTCCTGCAAATTCGTGAACGTCATCAAGAATGAGAACATCTATCATCTGGTAAAAATGGAGGAAATCATTCTTGTTATTATTTCTTACAGATTCGACAAACTGAGTTTGAAACTTATTTGCATTGACATACAGGACAATTTTATCTGGATGGTTTTCTTTTACCAGAATCCCTATTGCCTGGGCCAGATGGGTTTTGCCCAAGCCTGAATCACCATATATCATAAGGGGATTAAAGGCTGTACCGCCGGGATTATTGCCAACTGCAATGCCTGCTGATCTTGCCAGCCTGTTACATTCGCCTTCAACATAATTGTTGAAATTGTAGTCAGGATTAAGCTTGGGATCAAAATGGATCTTCTTGATACCAGGGATCACGAATGGATTCTTGATTGATGGCTGGGTTACATCAAATGGTACCTGAACCGGCTTATTGTGAAGATCTGTTTTATTTCTTGACGGGTATCTGACAGTATATGGCTTGCCATCAGAATAAATGGCATTTTCCATCACGACGTTGTACTCGAGCTTTGCGTCGGTGCCAATCTCTCTCCTCAATGTTTTCCTCAGAATATCAATATATTGCTCTTCAAGGTACTCATAAAAAAAAGGACTTGGTACCTGAATAGTAAGTACATTGTTTTCAAGTTTCAGGGGTATAATTGGTTCAAACCATGTTTTAAAGCTGACAGATGGAATAATATCCCTTATAATTTTCAGACAGTTATTCCATACGTCAAGATGTGTTTTGTTCATTTAGGGTGTATATTAACAAATTCCGGATCCTATACAAGCTGAATCAGATAGCAATATTTGTAAAAAAAAAACTTAAAAAAAAAATTTTTTTTACTTGATTTTTTCAAAAAAAGTATATGTTTTTCTACCTCAACAACTTATAAAAGGAAATATTTAATGATTCTACAATATTCTGATTATTAGTGTGTTATAAATATATAATTTAGTTTGGCAGTGTATTACAATTCGTTATGGATGGTTACTCAAAAATCAACAAAACAGGCATAATATTAGGACAATTTTGACGTCAATATATGACATCTTTTTCAAGATCAAGATACACTGAATTTTATAAAAATAAAACTGAAAAAGGAATTATTTTTTTCCGAAGAGAGAAAAGTGAACATACTTCTTTGGATTTGCTTTCAGATCCTCTAAAAGTAGATTCAGATTCTCAAGACTTGATGACAGATTCATATAAAGTGTATCGTTGACAAGTAACTGTCCGGCACTACCTTTTCCTTCATTCAGGTTTTCCAGAAGGAGGGAGGTGTTTTCAAGACTTGTTTTCAGATTTGCCACCGAGGTATAAATATCAGCTGCTGCAAGTGTGTCAGTAACCGACTTGAGGTTTTCAAATGTACTTCCCATATTTTCGGAATTATCGGCGAGCATCTGTGAGAATCTGGTGATATTGTCAAGTGTTGTTTTCAGTTCCTTTTCTTTTGATCCCAGGATATTGTCGATACTTCCTGAAATGTTACCAAGATTTTCCACTGAATTGTCAAAATTTTGCCTGAATTCAGGTGTTAATATTTCGTCAATGGATACTATTACAGAATCAAGAACATCGAGCAGCTCTTCGATACGCCTCTTTACAGGGAAAAGCTCAGTTTCAATGGTTGTAAGCAATGATTCTGTAAGCTGGCCGGGGATGGTATCGCCCTCGGAATATGTACCGGGGCCATCGCCAAAAATAAACTGTACCTTCATACCTGCTATTATTGATACAGGGACTATTTCGGCAATAGTATTCGTGGGAAGCTTGAAGTCTCTGCTCACAGAAAATGCCACAAGAAGCTTTCCGCTGGTTTCATCCAGGAAATCTATCGATTGCACAACACCTACCTTGTAACCGTTTATTTCAACAGGACTGGATTCAGCCAGTCCTCCAATTTCATCATAAATACAATAATAATATGCTGTACTCTTGAAGAAATCTTTCCCTTTAAGAAAATTATATAACCAGATGAACACGACAATAGTCAACAATGCAACTATGCCAACCTTGATTTCATGGGATATTTTAATCATTATTTATTTCTTTTTAGCTCCAGTGCCTGCTGTAAAGGTAATATTTTGTTGTCTTTTACAGCAATGACGAATGCATCCGGATAAATAGTTTCGATTTTTTTCCTGTGTTGTACTGCCTCCTGGTATTCGGCAAAGACACCTGTTGCATATTTAAACCTGTTTTGAATATTTATTTCAACTATATCAGTCAACCCTTTAAAATTTTCAGGTTTAATTTCAGTTCGTGATCCGGCGGTTGCAACCTGTACCATAAAAACAAGTTGATCAGTGTCAACCAACCTGCCGTCAGGACCTCTTTCGGGAAGTTCAGGATTCTTGACAGTCGAAATTTCGCTCATAAGGTCAATCTCATTTATATAGTCCCTGCAGGCTCTGAAGATTGCAGAGGCCAGGTAATCCTGTCCCTGTTGGGAGTTAAGGTATTTTTCCTCCTCCGGATTTGTAATAAAGCCGGTTTCGATCAGAACACTGGGCATTGTGGTATTGAATAATACCCAGAATCCGGCTTGTTTAACACCGCGGTCCTTCCTGTTTACTCGTACATTGAACTGATTCTGGATCTTTGCAGCCAGCTTCGTACTCTGTTCCAGATAAACATTCTGCATCAGGGTAAACATTATATATGATTCCGGAGATTTGGGATCAAATCCCGCATATTTTGTCGTATAGTCCTCTTCAAGCAGTATCACCTCATTTTCCTTCATTGCCACTTCAAGGTTTGCCTGGTCTTTGGTATGACCCATGACAAATGTTTCGGCTCCTGCCACACTTTTTGCCTTTGCCCAGTTGGCATGGATGGAAATAAAGAGGTCTGCCTTATTCTTGTTTGCTATTTTGGGCCTTTCTATCAGGTCGACAGTCGAGTCATCCTTCCTTGTGTAGATGACTTTTACATTTTTCAGATTTTCCTCGAGATAATGACCTGTCTTTAAGGCGATTGCAAGATTAATTTCCTTTTCCTTACTGAATGATCCGAGTGCTCCGGCATCCCTGCCTCCATGACCAGGATCAATAACAATTATCCATTTTTTGTCAGATTCCCGGTCAGGTAATTCCGCCCTGGTACTGCACGGATTTATGGAAAAAAGGAGAAATATAACCGCAATGCATATATTAATGCGCTTATGTTTTCCGTTTTTAATCAATGTACCCATGTTTGGTTCACGTTTTTTTTAATAGTTTTGCCGCTAACATCTAAGAATCAAACAAAAACTGTACAAAAATAGTATTTAAGTTGTATTTTTTGAAAGAAAAACGGTTCCTTGTGGTGCTCCTCGTGTTGGTCCGTTTTTCTTCATTGTTCTCTCAGGAAGACAGG
>CAZKWD010000044.1:0-1078 GCA_964556175.1 uncultured Rikenellaceae bacterium | reverse complement strand
CAGGACAGGTAACGGGTAAACCCTATTTCAAATCAGGCTCCGAGGAATTTGAAGCCGACACATTACGTTATAATTTCAAGACAGAGAAAGCTATTGTGAAGAATATAATCACACAGCAGGAGGAGGGGCTTCTGCACAGTGAGATCACAAAGCTCCTTGAGGACGGAACTTCAAATATTTACAACAGTACATATTCGACATGCGATGCCGATACTCCTCATTTCTATATAGCACTTAAAAAAGCAAAGGTATATCCCGGGGAAAAAATAATCTCTGGCCCGGGAAACCTTGTTCTGGAAGGAATACCATTACCAATCTACCTTCCTTTCGGTTATTTTCCCATTCAAACCAAGGCTGCTGCATCCGGTATTCTCATTCCAAAGTTTCATTATGAGGCAACCAGGGGTTATGCTCTCACCGAAGGGGGTTATTATTTCGCAATAAACGATTATTTTGACCTTACCCTGAATGGGAATATCTTTACCAATGGTTCCTGGCTTCTGAAAGCACAGACAAGCTATAATAAGCTTTATAAATACAGCGGTACTTTCTCATTCAGTTATGCTAAAAACATAAACGGCCACAAGGGACTTTCAGATTACAATAAACAATCAAACTATAGTCTGGGATGGACATATAGTCAGAATGCCAAAGCCCATCCGGGATCAAGATTTTCGGCAAGTGTAAATATGAGTTCTTCCAACTTCGACAGGGAAAACAGTTATGATCTTAACCAGCATATCACCACTCAAAGACAGTCGAGTATAAGCTATTCCAAAACATGGGCGGGAACACCCTTTAATTTGTCGGCCAGTATGAATCACAGCCAGAATTTAAAGAATAAAACAGTTAGTCTTAACCTTCCCAAAGTAAGTTTCAGTACCTCAAGGATATACCCGTTGAAAGGAAGAAACAGCGTTTCTAATAAGTGGTGGCAGGAACTTTCGTTTCAATATTCGGCATCAGTTGATAATCGAATTAATACGCAGGACAGCATCTTGTTTACCAACAAGGTCTGGGATAATATGAATAATGGTTTCACTCATGAGGCACCCCTGAGTCTGCAGTTACGTCCTTT
>CAZKWD010000043.1:0-10675 GCA_964556175.1 uncultured Rikenellaceae bacterium | reverse complement strand
GCAGGCACCTGGTTATTCTGCCATAAGAATGTTTTTGATTTTTTCCAGATCGACAAGATCATTATCTGTATCAAGCCAGATTTTATCACCCTCTTCTGTAAAACCGTACATCGCTACACTATAATCAAGAATATCTGTTCCTACTCTTTTCATTGATCTCACATGGTATAGAACCGGTATTTCTTCAACTCTTGTTCCTACAGCAGTAGACATGAAATCAACCTGTGCCCATTCTTTATCCGGACTGGTATCCATAAGTGTGATCGCCATTTCGACTCCCTCAACCCTTTCCTTATATTCTTCCAGTTCTTTCATATCCACAAGTACTATACCTGATCTTATATCGGTGTCAAATAAAACCAGGTCTTTATCACCTGATTCATATACTTTCTTTATTATCTCATCATCACTTAAGGGATCAATGGCCATGTCATGGAAAAGGATGTCCGAAATACAAGTGTCATCGTAGCTTGAGCCGGGATAAACATCCACGATCTCAAACTTCAGGAAATAGTGTAACTGCATAGGAGTGTCGTATTCCGACAAATCGTCCAGTCTTTCCCTGAAGTCAATTTTAAACTCCCTGGTAAGATCAACTCTTTCTTTAAATGCAGTTTTCTTATCAACTGGCATTGGGATCTCCTGAAGCCCCATAATATCACGGAGAGTCACAATTTTTTCGGCACCTATCTTTTTAACTGTGTATGCTTCAGCTATCTCAGTTACGTCTCCCGGTATATGGAATCCTGCAAACAGAGTGATTTTTGCGTTTTTTACCCTGCTGTTCTTTTCAAAGAGGCTCTGTGATTTCTGGTACCCGTTTCGTATTTCGATCTTCCCGGGCAACCTGTAGCCAAGATCAGCAATAAAATATTGTCCGCTGCCATATCCATCAACACCTTCAACCCAGGCTGTTGCGGGATTATCATCATAAAGATTCCGCGGTGTATATGGTCCAATCTCTCCTTCCCAGGGATCACCAGGATCGAGTTCTGAGCTGCAACATGCCTTGCCCATAAACATCAAAGTAGTCCAATCATCAGGTGCGCAACCTGATAAAATAAACAGTAGAATAAAGGAAGAAATGATTCTTTTCATTAGTAAAGTTTTAACATGAAAAAGATGTTTTGCGTAATACATTTAAAATATGTACCTTAAGGTTTTAAAACCTGCGAATAAGACATCACTTATTAAGTGATAAGGAACATCTCGTACAGGTATAAAGATAACCTAAAATCATACGCAAATGATCATCAATCTGCTTAAAAATCAAAAAATAATTATCATGAAAAAGGTGATTTTCTTTCTGGCAGTATCAATGCTCTTTATTTCATGCAGCAAAGACGACTATCCCGATCTGGATTTCAAACAGGAAATGCGCGATTTTGTTATCGGGATTAGTGAATGTGCAAAGAGTATCGATGCGGATTTTATCATCATTCCTCAGAATGGAGTTGAGCTGGTAAGCAATACCGGCGATGAAGAAGGGTCAGCCGATCCTGCCTATACATCTGCAATAGATGGAAACGGGCAGGAAGACCTGTTCTATGGTTATGACAAAGACGATAAAGCGACCCCATCATCTGAGAGGTCTTACCTGATGGTATTTTTAAACATGTCGAAGAATGCAGGAAATACAATTCTTGTAACCGACTATTGTTCAACGCATTCCAATATGGACAACTCTTACAGCCAAAACAATACAGCAGGTTATATATCTTTTGCCGCCGATGAAAGAGAACTGAACAACATACCTGTCTATCCCAGTCCGATCTATGGAGAAAATGATGAAATTATTACAGCCCTCTCTGATATAAAGAACTTTCTTTACCTCATTAACCCGGAAAATTACAGTTCAAAATCAGCCTTTATCAATGCAGTTACATCAACAAATTACGACCTTCTGATAATGGATCTGTTCTTTGGAGAAGGAATAGAATTTACTTCAGCAGAGATCAACCAGCTGAAGAATAAGGCCAATGGCGGGAAAAGGCTGGTAATATCATATATGTCGATCGGAGAAGCGGAAGATTACAGGTATTACTGGCAGGCAGGCTGGGAACCGGATAACCCGGCCTTCCTGGATGCGGAAAACCCTCACTGGGAAGGTAACTATAAGGTGAGATACTGGGAAAAAGAGTGGAAGGATATCATTTTCGGCAATGAAAGTTCATACCTGAAGAAAATTCTGGATGCTGACTTTGACGGAATCTATCTTGATATTATAGAGGCTTTTGAATACTTTGAATAAAAGCTACTGCCTCGTTTGATCGCATTATAGATCATCTGATTGTAAAATGCGGCAGGGAGACTCTATTTTAAGAAAAATCGTAACTTTGTATATATAAAGTTCTTTTCCGATTCTCCGGAACCAGACAGAACAGGGAAAATAATCTTTTAAATTAAGAAAATCATGGTACACAAAACGTTAAAAAAAGAAAACCATTTACTGGTTTGTTGTATCTATCCGGCTCTGTTCATTTTAATCCTTTCATTTTGCATTCCTTGTAATGTTTATTCGCAGGATTTAAGTGATGTTGAGCAGCAGACTGCAATAATGCAATACACTTTGAAATACCGTTTCGGTAAAGACCTTAAAGTGGGTGATATGGTGAAATATTCAGACGAGTCAGGCGAAGGTGAAGAACCAACAGTAATAGAGTTAAAGGTAAGCGGTGAAAAAAACGGGAACCTGATGATTGATGAGAGTATCCAGGGTATGCTTATTCATTATCTCATTAACCCGGCACAGATGAAGCTTGTCAGTATAACAGGCACTGATGACGAGGGCAAGGATCTTGATATCAAGCCATTAAGTGATGAAAGATTCGGGCAGATAATGGGAATGGTTAAAAGCACAATGCAGGAACAGGGGAGCTTTGCCCAGTTTATTGCATGGGAGAAAGGCTCAGAATCAGAAGAGGTCACTACTCCTGCAGGCGGATTTAAATGCATTTTTCTGCATCCTAAATATTCTGAAATGTATGCCCAGCAGATAAAAGGATATGAAGAATCTCTCCGGTCGCAGGGAAAATCTGATGCTGAGATCAAAAAGATGATCTACCAGAACGAACCGAGACTCTATTTCAATAATGATGTACCCAAATTATTGCCAATGAATATTGCCATGGGCTGGATGCCGTGGATTGAAGCATTTGAAGGAATAGAGGCAGGACTGGTCGAAAGCAGGCATATGGCCGGATTAAAACTAACAGGATATAAGAAATAGTTGACAAGGACGATCTGTTTATATATTTCAGATCATACTGCTGACCTTCTGTGCCACCTCTTCTGCTATATGTGCACGATGACCCATCCTGCGTACATTGCTGAAAGTTCTGATTTTTTTTGTATTGAAGAGGCCATAGCCGATCAGTCCGGCACCACCTGCGGCTGCAAGTGCAAGAATACTTCTTTTTGTAAATTCTCTCCTGCTTAATGACCCTTTTGCCTTATTGCTGTCACTGTTTTTCATAAAAGAAGTGAGTTTTACTGACCGGACTAAAGTTAAGGAATAACATGAAATTAATGAAATAGTATGCAAATACTCTATATATTGTAATTACCGCTAACATTTTTGATGCCGGTTTGTTTAATTATAAATGAATCTGCAATAATTATTAAGCGCATGATTATAGTATCTTTGGGAGATGAAAAACGATAAAGTTACAGGACAGGGACGTAAAGTTGTTGTGGTGGGAGCAGGGTCGGTAGGAGCTACCTATTGTTATGCTCTTGCACAGAGCGGTCTGGCCGATGAGATACTCCTTATCGACAGAAATGAAGAGCTTGTACTGGGACAGGTGCTCGACCTGGTCCATGGCCAGCCATTTTTCCCGACTGTTAAGATAAGTGCAGGAACAGAAGATGATTATGCTGATGCACAGCTTGTTGTGGTAACAGCAGGATCGGCACAGCGTCCGGGGGAAACAAGGCTGCAGCTTCTGCAAAAAAATGCTGAGATTGTGGGAGGTATAGCTGAAAGTGTTTCACGTCAGGGATGCCAGGGTGTGATGCTTATTGTTACCAATCCTGTCGATGTTATCACCTATGTTGCTCTTAAGAGGTCGGGGTGGGAAAGAAACAGGGTAATAGGATCAGGCACTGTTCTCGATAGTGCCCGGTTACGTTATCTGATTGGTAATCATTGTGGTGTAGATGTACATAATGTGCATGCCTATGTCCTGGGAGAACATGGCGACAGTGAATTCGCCGCATGGTCAATGACTAATGTGGCAGGTATAAAGATCAACGATTACTGTCCTATTTGTAACAAATGTTCCGACTGGAAGGCAGAACGCGGCAAAATCGAGCAGCAGGTGCGTGAAGCTGCATACCAGATCATAAATGCGAAAGGTTCCACCCATTTTGCAGTAGGAATGTCGCTCTTAAAGATCACTACTTCAATACTCCGGAAACAAAACAGCGTGCTTAGTGTTTCTGTACTGCTAAACGGTGAGTTTGGATTGAAAGATGTCTGCCTCAGTGTACCGTGCGTGGTCTCCGATGGCGGAATAGAAAAGATTATTTCCAGTCCTCTTTATACTGAAGAGACAGTCTTGCTTAAACGATCCGCGGCTGTTATAAAAGAAGCAATTGATTCATTATCATAATAACAATCCTCCAGCCTGTGACAATCTTCTTTTCTTTTTATAAATTTGACTTATGACAAATTCCAGATTATCATGAAAATCAACAACAATGAAGAAATATTCGCTGCTGAAGTAGAAATGGAAGGAGCGATGGATGTGAAAAAGAAGGTACTTATCGGTCCTGATGACGGATCAGATAATATTATAATGAGACATTTTATTATTGCCCCGGGGGGAAATACCCCTTTTCATCAGCACAACTATGAACATGTTGTTAAAATTGAAAACAACAAGGGAATAGCCATTGATGATAATGGGAATGAATATGAGGTAAAAAAGGGCCAGAGTATCTTCGTGAAACCCAATGAGAAGCATCAGTTCAGGAATCCCTACAGCGAGGATTTTGAATTTACATGTATTATTCCTAATCCCGAGAAGCTATAGACCTTTCGGTCGTCTCGCGCTTCGCGCTGTCTCGCCTTCGGCGGCCTCTCACTGCGTGAGCTCTATCCTCCTGACAGTGGATAACCCACGCTCTTACATTAATTAAATTTTATTCAACAACAGATTATTCGTTATTTAAGGAATGTAAAACAAAATATAACAATGGATTAAAAGATATCATCCAAACATCTTGAAAATATAAATGTGCGGTAGCAAAACCGGAAACGGCGCGAAGTAAATTATTTCCGGCCATAGTTCGGGTAGGCTTGTGGGTAAAGGAAATGATTTACTTTTCGTTTCCGGCGCCCTTTTTTGGTTCATTTTTTGGGCGAGCAAAAAATGAACAATAATTAGTCTTATTCAGTAATCGCCATGCGTAACAACAAAACTCATATAAAACACCACAATTTTTGTCTAAAAAAGATATTTCCTATTTTAGCCGGCTGTTGTAATTAAAATAAACAAAAGATTATGTACAATAAAGAAACTGTTAATAAAAAAAGATTAGAGCTAAATTACAGATTCTTATCAATTGCAATTTTAATACTGATACTTCTTACGGGCTGCAAATCTTATTCACAGACATCCTGCGACTGGCCCTGTTTTCATGGACCGGACCGGACCAATAAATCGAAAGAGACAGGACTCCTCGATAAATGGCCGGCAGGAGGACCGGAGCTGCTGTTTACTATCAGCGGTCTGGGTGAGGGATATAGCTCCGTATCTTTTGGCGACGGACTTATGTTTACAGCAGGTAAGTTTGAGAACCAATCTTATGTATTCGCTTTCGACTTTAATGGTAAGCCCGTGTGGAAAAGTCCGAACGGCAAAGCATGGTCAACAGACTTACCTTGGGCTTCATCGTATACAGGTGCACGTGCCACACCTACATACGATAACGGAAATATTTATCATCTTAGCGAATCAGGACGCCTGGCCGCCTATAATGCAAAAACAGGAAGAGAGCTGTGGTCGAAAGACCTGGCAAAGGAATTTGATGCCCCTCCAACAGAATATGGTTATGCCGAATCGGTTTATATCGACGGTGACAAACTTTATGTTTGTCCCGCCGGCAGGAAAGGATTCCAGGTGTGCCTCAACAAGAATGACGGAAAACTTATCTGGTCCAATACCGATATACCTGGTGTTGAAGGATACAGTTCAGCAGTTGTTTTTGAATACGGAGGGTACCGGCATGTAACAGGCTCAAGTTCAAACTGTTATTATGGGGTGGATGCTGCCACAGGCAGGCTGCTCTGGAAAGTTGACTTTGAGAATCAACGGGGGCTCAACCTGACAGATGCCATAGTGAAGGATGAGTATGTATTTATCACAAGCGGCTATGGAAAAGGGAGCATGCTCTTCAGACTGAAACCTTCGGGAAACAGGTTTATACCGGAAACAGTGTGGCAATCAAAACTTATGGACAATCATCATGGCGGGGTCATTCTGCATGACGGTTATCTGTATGGATCAGGGAGCAACTCGAGGGGCTGGTTTTGTCTCGATTTTCTTACAGGCAAACAGATCTGGAATAATACCAGGGGCAAAGGGGCAATTACCTATGCCGACGGGATGCTCTACCTGCTCGATGAAAGAAGCGGTGCCATGACATTGATAAAAGCAACCCCCGAAAAATATGAATCCATGGGTGAGTTCAGCGTACCCTCGGGAGGCCAGAGCATGTATTGGGCCCATCCTGTCATCTGCGGCAAGAGGCTATATGTGAGACACTGGGATAAGGTGTTCGTTTATGATATAGGGCAATAATTACGGCACACGGCACACGGCACACGGCACACGGCACACGGCACACGGAATCCACTAAACGCTGTAATTAAATATTCCTGGCCCTTTCAGCTTCAAAAATTTTCTTAGAAAAAAGTATTCCCGAAAGGTCTCTTTGGCACAACCTTTATGGCTGATTATCAGGTTTTCAATGCTCGAAGAGTAGATTTATATCAAGCCCCCATAAAATTTTATACCTGTATCAAAATCATGTCAATAGCAATTTAATCCTGAAACCATGAAAAAAACATAAATTCATTTTACTTTTTGCAGGACTTATTTTTCCCTTAGTCCTGAGTGCTCAATTCACAGATTTCGATCTGTCGAAATACAAGCTGCCTGATATAAGGCTCAACAGGCTGGATGCCACTTTCAATTTCTTAAATAACTTGAATACATATTTATATCATCAACCATGGGACACTACCAAAACGAAATCCAATAGCCTGTCCGGATCGCTGAATTTAGGATATTATTATTTCCGGAATTCGGAAAAGTACCAGGGGAACCTTATTGTAAACACTTCTTTACATCCGAGAATTAATAAATACGATACTGAAAATATTGATAATAAAACCAATGATACGGATGGCAGCTTTATGATAAGCAGCACCAACAGGTTCTATAATCGGAGGATGTTATAATTAAAATGGCCAGGGAGATCTCCAGGATCAAGAAAAAGAGATTTTTCGATACCAGGATAAGAAAGATTGAAGAGCTTCATGTTATTGATTCTTTTCTTGTAGCAAATAATATTATCTCTTCAAACGATATAACATATTTTGCAGTATTGAACGATAACTGGGACTATGCCCCCGGGCCTGCCAGGGAATCAGGTTTTGCGGTTAACGCCGGGATAGGTAATAATATCCAGATCAACAGGATAAGTGATAAATACACTGTTAATAACACTGTTATGACAGACAACAAATATTACAGCAATATCTATGAGGCAGGCGGGTTTATCAATATGAGATATGCAAAACCGCTGAATCTTTACTGGCAGACATCTGCTGGTCTGAACACTTCTTATGGTATAGAATTTACAAGAGATCCGCAGGATACTGAGAACGTGATTGATAATTTTGAAACAAATATTTTCAGGACCAGCATAAATGGCTTGCTTCAGTATCTGCCGAATTCAATGACCTCCATTGCCATTGATTTAACCGGTTCTTATGAGCACTCAAACGATGAAAGGACCCTGCCAGACCTTGATCCGGATGGTTATTATATGAGAAGCAACCTGTTTTACGTTGATTCATCGATAAATATGTACTATTATTTCTCACCACGTTTTCGAGTCAGGTTACTGGCATTATTGTCCGGAAGTAATGATCTCATGAGAGTCCGGTATGAAAGTACATTGCCGGAGGATAAATACCTGACGCATTCGTATTTCCATAATGTTACACTGACACTCACGTACAGTTTCTTCTAACATATATAGCAATAAATGATCTTGTAATCGCGTCGAAGCCCTGCTTTGCGGGATGAACTCGGCGAAGATCTCCGGCGATACTTCGTTGGTCGAAGCAAGCCAGGCCGATAGCATCGGGGCAATCACGATAATTATGCCGGAAAATCTGCTAACCAAATTTTATTAACTTCATTATTATTTACTTAAATTTATTCCTTTTCAAAATAACATGCTCCGGCATAGATTAAAGTATTGTTAATTAACAGATCATTTGAAGTTATATGAAGAATATTAAAAATAACAGGCTGCAAAAAATACTGTTCCTGGTACTGTTGATTGTTACATCCGGTACTGTTCCGGTATGGAGCCAGATCCCTAATCAACCACCCGACAGGAACCAGGAACTGATGAATGAACCTTTTGACATCAGCGGTGATTTCAGAAATTTCACCAATGCCTATTATCTGGCAGACTCTCTGGCATCTTTCGATCCCGCGACAGGCAAAGGAGAGATCATGTACAGTCGTTATGAATACTATACCAGGATGGCATTCAATAACGTGCTTGGCGTGCTGAGACAGACAAAACCCATCGATTTTCCTGAAGGTGAATATGCTGTTTCACCTGTGCTGCCGTTTTCAGTCGAATTCATTTCTCCGCGTACAATACGGATAAGGGCCACTTCACGCTTCCAGGTCAGACCTGATCAGGAATCACTTATGCTGGTCAACGGCCATGCAATACAGGACAGGAGCGGCTGGAAATACAGCAAAACCGCTGACGGTCACCGTTATTCAGGTCAGCACGGTTCGGTGGAGATATCTGTATCTCCCTGGCGGATAACGATATACGATGCCTCAGGCAGACTGGTTACTCATACTGCCCATAATATTGATGGCAATGAGACATATACTCCGATACTGCCATTCGCCTTTGTACGTCGTGCATCTGATTATTCCACCAGCATGTCAGCAGTGTTCTCATTATCACCTGATGAAAAGATTTACGGCTGCGGAGAATCATTTACCGGATTCAATAAAAGAGGACAGAAGATTGTGATGTGGGCTGATGATGCCAATGGCGGACAGAATGAGGCAATGTACAAGCCCATACCATTTTTTATGAGCAGCCGCGGCTATGGCCTTTTCATGCATACCTCATCACCAGTAACATGTGATTTCGGTAAGTATTACAACGGCATCTCCTCCCTTATGATAGGTGATGATGAAGTTGATCTTTTTATTTTCCTGGGAGAACCAAAGGATATCCTGAACGAATACACCACTCTTACAGGCAAAGCTGCAATGCCTCCCTTATGGTCATTTGGCTTTTGGATGAGCAGGATAACTTATTTCTCTGAAGATGAGGGACGTGCAGTAGTCAATAAGTTAAGAGAAAACCGGATCCCTGCCGATGTTCTTCATTTTGACACAGGCTGGTTTGAGACCGACTGGAGATGCGATTACCAGTTCTCAAAGACCAGGTTCAAAGATGCCGCAAAGATGATGGCCGATTTCCTGAAGATGGGGATCCATACCAGTCTCTGGCAGCTGCCCTATTTTGTGCCAAAGAACACATTGTTCCCGGAAATCATCGAAAAAGGTCTTTTTGTGAAGGACAGTAAAGGCAATCTTCCATACGAGGATGCTGTTATTGACTTCTCAAATCCTGCTGCGGTGACATGGTACCAGGATAAGATAGCAGGTTTATTGCGCCAGGGTGTAAGTGTTATCAAGGCTGATTTCGGTGAGGCTGCTCCGAAAGATGGTTTGTATTATTCAGGCCGTACAGGTTTTTATGAGCACAATCTTTATCCGCTGAGATACAATAAGGCTGTTGCGGATATCACCAGACAGGTAAACAACGAAACAATCCTGTGGGGCCGCAGTGCCTGGGCCGGAAGCCAGCGTTACCCGGTGCACTGGGGCGGCGATCCGGCCAACACCAATACGGCAATGTCTGCAACACTGAGAGGCGGACTCTCCATGGGCCTGTCAGGCTTTTCTTTCTGGGCGCATGATATCGGCGGATTTGTCCAGAAGAAACCCGAAGATATCTACCGCCGGTGGACACCTTTTGGCATGCTTACTTCCCATACGCGAAGTCATGGCACACCGCCGACTGAACCATGGGAATATGGCCAGGACTTTATGGATGCTTTCAGGCTTGCTGATGAAATGAGATATAAGCTCATGCCCTATATCTATGCACAGGCAAAAGATTGTACCGAACGCGGTCTCCCGATGACAAGGGCCCTCTTCATAGAGTATCCTGATGATCCCGGTTCATGGCTGATCGACAATGAGTATTTATTCGGTTCTTCGATGCTGGTGGCACCCCTGTTTGAAAATGTCACAAAGCGTGATGTCTACCTGCCGCCGGGGCAATGGATTGATTATCAGACCGGGAAGACCTATACCGGCGGATGGCA
>CAZKWD010000042.1:0-10698 GCA_964556175.1 uncultured Rikenellaceae bacterium | reverse complement strand
GCCGGCTATCTTAGCGGATTCCTTACGCAGTTCTATTACCTGTCATTTGCGGGACCTCTCATCATAGCGCTATTGCTGTTTGGCATCCAGCAAATATTCCGGTTGATTCTGAAGGTGATCAATCAAAATAATTCATTTTTTCCCCTGAGTTTTCTGCCCTCCCTGAATTGTGCAATGATCCTTTGTGATGAATTTTACTCCTTATCTGCTGTAACGGGAGTATTGATAGCCCTGTTACTTTCCTGGTTATATATCTCTTTCAAAAGAAAAACTAAAAGGTTTTATGCAGGATTGGTTCTGATACCGCTTACTTACTGGCTGGCAGGCGGATCGTTCCTTATGCTGGTTTCAATAATTATTCTCTTTGAGATTATAACAGGAATAAGGTCAGGAAGAAAAAAAGTCAAAAAAGATACAAAGGAGACTATTTATGATGGAAGATTGAAAATATGGCAAATGGCTGTATATATCTTTGTGGGAGCTGTCATTCCTCTCCTGGTAAGGCGGTTTTTGATCATGCAGCCGCTGGGGCTGACTTATCTCAGTGAGTTTTATTATGATCTCAGAACAACAGTCCCGGTTGCAATACCTGTGCTCTTTTCACTGCCTGCAATTATAATGCTTATTTATTCCCTTCTTCCATTAAAGGAAAAGCCATATTATCCGGCTTTATATATTCAGATTATTCTTTTGATGGCAGCAGGATATTTCGGTTTCAGGCAATGGGCAAATTTCAGTGCTGAAGATATTATGAAGTATGATTATCTTGTTAGAAATGAAAGATGGGATGATGTAATAAAATTTGCTGAGAAAAAGGCTCCGAGGAACAACCTTTCACTGGCAATGCTTAATCTTTCGCTTGCAAAGACAGAAAAAATGGGCGACCTGATGTTCCATTTTGAGCAGAACGGTACGGCAGGTCTTTTCCTTCCTTTTGAGAGAGAATATGTTGCACCCATGATGGGCAGTGAGATACTGTTTCATCTGGGCCTAATTAACGCCTCGCAGGAATATTCTTTTGAGAGCATGGAAACAATCCCGGATCTTAATAAGAGTGTGAGGTCAATAAAGAGACTGGCAGAGACCAACCTCATTAACGGCCATTATAAAGTTGCCGGGAAATACCTGAGGTTCCTTAAAAAGACTCTTTTCTACCGTAAATGGGCATCTGATACAGAACAATATCTTTATAACGAGGAGATGATAAATAATCATCCCGTGTGGGGCAAGAAAAGGGAAATGATGATAAAGGAGGATTTTTTCTTTAAAGTAGAGAACATGGAGAGCACTCTTAATATGCTGATTCGTGGGAACCCGGCTAACAACATTGCATTTCAGTACCTTATGGCATTTTACCTGATAAATAAGGATCTCAGGAATTTTATGAATTGCCTTCCGATGATGGAACCTCTGGGGTATAAAAAAATTCCGGTATCATACGAGGAGGCGATCATGTATGTCATTGGGCTTACAACTACTAACCCGATGGAAGATATTCCATTTAAAATAAGCGAGGAAACAAAAGCCAGGATGAAAGCCTATGCAGGTGTTTATACCACCACCCGTAATGCTGAGACGATACTCCGGGATAGATTTAACGGAACATACTGGTATTATCTGCATTTTAAATAATTTGCGATATATCAGGAAAAATAAAACTTATGAAGCTTTTTAAGTTATGAATTATATAAAGATCTGCATATACATCACCAGCCTGTTTCTACTGGTCTCCTGTTCGGGAGTTCCGGACACAAGCACCGACAGGGATACATTACCGCCCCTGTCCCCGGATATTGCAGAGGTGACAATACCGGTGAATATAGCTCCTATAAACTTCAGGTTAACAGAGCCTGTAAGCAGACTTGTTGCAGTTTTTAAGGGTAGCAGTGGTAATATGACAATACGAGGTAAGGATAAGATACTGATACCAGCCCGTAAATGGCATAAGCTCCTGGAGGAAAACAGCGGCGGAAAAATGCTGATCACTCTTTTTGCTAAAACTGAGGGGGAGTGGGTGAGGTACAAACCCTTCAATATCAACGTTAAGGAAACCCCGATCGACCGGGGTCTTGTCTATCGTCTCATTGCTCCGGGCTATGAATCATGGAGCGAAATGGGTATTTACCAGAGAGATCTGACCAGCTTTAAAGAAACACCTGTTATTGATAACAGGCTGTTGCCCGGAAATTGCATGAACTGCCACTCATTTAATAATAACGATCCGGAACAGATGATGTTTCACCTGCGGGGAAATATTGGCGGTACCATGCTTGTGAAAGATGGCACGATCACCCGACTGAATACAAAAACAGATGAGACAATTTCTAATTGTGTTTATCCATACTGGCACCCTTCGGGAAATTACATAGCATATTCGGTTAACCTTATATCCCAGGTCTTTCATACGGTAAACACAAAGAGAATTGAAGTGATGGATTCAGAGTCAGATGTGGTTGTATATGATATCAATGCCAATAAATTGATAACAACAAAACTGATATCATCGGAGGAGAGCTTTGAGACATTTCCATCATTCACCCCCGACGGGAAAACACTGATATTCTGTTCTGCCGGAAAAGGAGTGCTGCCCGATGATTACGACAGCATCAAATACAGCCTCTGTAAAATTTCTTTTGATCCGTCTGACGGCACCTTCGGAACAAAAATTGATACTCTTGTTAGTTCTTATTCGACAGGGAAAAGCATTTCCTTCCCCAGACCATCACACGATGGGAAATTCATAATGTTTACCATGTCGGATTATGGCAATTTCTCTATCTGGCACAAAGAAGCCGACCTTTATTTACTGGATCTTTCAACAGGCACGTATAAAAATATGACAGCCGTAAACAGCGATGATACAGAAAGTTATCACTCATGGTCATCAGGTTCACAATGGTTTGTTTTCAGCAGCAGGAGAATAAACAGCCTCTATACAATGCCCTATATTGCCTGGCTCGATGAAAACGGAGAAGCTACCAAACCTTTTCTCCTTCCTCAGAAAGATCCCGATCATTATGATAACAGCCTGCGTTCATTCAATATACCTGAATTTGTCAATGGGGAGATCGCGGTAACCGGAAGGAAAATGTTAAATACAATCGGTTCAGAGGCAAAAAATGTTACATTTGAACTGAAAGATTGATTTTTCTATGCAGAAGGAATATTTTATTTATCATCCGCTGAAGGAAGGGAAGATTGAAGAAGAATGGGAACAATGTCTGAAACAGATCAGGAATGCCATCTCTAATGTAAACCAGCCGGTTAAGATTAATATTTTTACAGACCTGTCCGATTTTGATGCTTTTCTAACCCTGAGAAAGAAAATCGTTAAGTCGGCCCGTGACTTATTAGGTGATCATACGCCTGCAATAAGCTTTACTGCTCATCCTCCTGAAAAACCATGGAAGATAGCTGTTGAGGCGCTTTTTATCCAATCCGGCTTCACAGATATAACAACCGAATATTTTGATTCCATACCTTACGTTGTTATCAAAACGAAATGGGGTAAGGAGATATGGGCTGCCGGCCTTGGGAGTGGTTTTTCTCCTGAAGATACAAGGAGAGCTGCTGAGGCTGCATTTAACCAGGCAGCCATGATCCTGGAAAAGGAGAAGATGACGATGAATAATATTATCAGGCAGTGGAACTATATCGGCAATATCCTCACTGTCAGAAAGGAATACCAGAATTACCAGATTTTCAATGAGGTACGAAGTGAATATTACCACCGCTGCCGCACCGTACAAGGCTATCCTGCCGCAACCGGCATAGGTATGGGGTTGAATGGGGTGATTATCGATTTCTGTGCTGTTCAGGCTGATGGATCTGTTCAGATTAAGGGCCTGAGCAATCCAAACCAGGTAAATGCATATGAATACGGACAAAAAGTATTAAAGGGGATTAAAGAGACAGGTAAACCCAAAAAACAGCCACCCCAGTTTGAACGTGCGCTTCTTTTTGCAACCAACACAGCCCCGGTACTTTATATATCAGGAACGGCTTCAATAAAGGGGCAGGAAACTATCGGCATCGGCGATGTTGAAAAGCAAACCCTTGTAACCATAGACAATATAAAGAAGCTGGCTGATCTGCAATTGATAAAGGAGATAACCGGCAAAGGAAAAGAATGTACACTCAGGTATACTTTACTAAGGGTTTATATAAAATACCAGAAAGATTTCGGTGCTGTGAGGAAAATCTGTGAAGAGCTGTTTCCTTCGGTCCCGGCCGTTTTCATTCAGGCCGACATCTGCCGTGACAATCTGCTCACTGAAATAGAAGCAGAACTTGTTTTTGAATATTGAGATCTTTATTCAATAATATAACCGGTACATGAAAAAACTATTTTTACTTGCTATTGCCGGACTTCTTTTTACAGGATGCTCTTCCCAGGGCTGGGAGAGAACACCCTCAGGAATAACAGTAGACCTGAAAGGAAAAACCGGCCAGGATGCCAGAAAAATCAAGCTGGAGGTCATCAGTGACAAAATAATTCATGTCATTGCATCTCCATCCACGGATTTTTCAACAGATAAAAGCTTATGTATTGCCAAAAGTCCGGAGCTCGTTACACCCGTTTTTGAAGTTGACGGGGATGAAGATTACGTTACAGTTTCCACAGCTGAAATAAAGGCGGGAGTGTCACTCGGATCCGGACAGATAACATTCTATGACAGGAATGATAATGTAATTCTCAGGGAACCTGAGAGCGGAGGGAAATCATTTAAATCCTTCTCAGTTGAAGGGACAGATGGCTTTTCTATGCAACAGATCTTTGAATCACCCGTTGATGAGGCATTCTACGGACTTGGGCAGCATCAATCAGATGAATTCAACTATAAAGGATTGAATGAAAGCCTTTACCAGTATAATACAAAGGTTTCAAATCCCTTTGTGGTATCAAACAGGAATTACGGAATTCTCTGGGATAATTATTCGCTGACTAAATTTGGTGACCCGCGCGATTATTCACAGCTTGACCTCTTTAGGCTGTATGATGATGATGGCGAGGAGGGGGGCCTTTCTGCAACTTACTATATTGATTCCGATCCAACCAGGATATTTGTTAAGCGCAGGGAGCAATCGGTAGATTATGAAAACCTTACAACAATAAAGAACTTTCCGGCCGGTTTTAAATTTTACAGGTCAACTATCACCTGGACAGGTAAAATTGAGCCAGATGAAACCGGATTATATCACTTCAAACTCTATTATGCAGGTTATGTAAAAGTATTCCTGGATAATGAGCCGGTTGTAGAAGAAAGATGGAGAACTGCCTGGAATCCAAATACATATAAATTCAGGTTAAATCTTGAGAAAGGCAAACAATACCCGATACGGATTGAATGGCAGCCTGACGGGGGTGTATCATACATAGGTCTGAAGGTACTCAGTCCACGGCCGCCTGAAGAACAGGGTGCCCTGTCAATATTTTCAGAGATGGGCGATCAGATAGATTATTACTTTATCAGCGGCAGTAACATGGATGAAGTGATCAGCGGCTACAGGTCTATTACAGGGAAAGCCCCGATAATGCCGAAGTGGGCAATGGGATACTGGCAGAGCCGCGAGCGATACAGATCACAGGCTGAACTGCTGGATGTGGTTAAGGAATATCGCAAACGGAACATACCTCTGGATAATATTGTGCTCGACTGGTCATACTGGCCTGTCGATTCCTGGGGATCGCATGAATTTGATCCGAAATTCTTCCCCGATCCTGAAGGAATGGTAAATGAGGTTCATAAGCTTAACGCTAAAATAATGATCTCAGTGTGGCCGAAGTTCTACTATACTACAGAGAATTTCAAAGAATTTGACAAAAAAGGATGGATGTACCGGCAGGCAATAAACGACAGCATAAGAGACTGGATAGGGAAAGGTTACATCGGCTCTTTCTATGATGCCTACAGTCCCGGAGCAAGGGAACTTTTCTGGAATCAGATGAAAGAGCATCTCTATACAAAAGGATTCGATGCCTGGTGGATGGACGCTTCGGAACCCGACATTCTCTCAAATGCCAGCATTGAGTATCGTAAAAAACTCTCCACCCCCACAGCTCTTGGTCCTTCTGCAAAATATTTCAATACTTATGCCCTTGTAAATGCCATGGCTATTTATAACGGACAGCGTTCCGTTGACCCTGATACACGTGTATTCCTGCTTACACGTTCAGGATTTGCAGGACTGCAAAAATATTCCACTGCCACCTGGAGCGGCGATATAGGAACACGCTGGGAGGATATGAAGGCACAGATCCCCGCGGGTCTTAATTATGCAATGTCAGGAATCCCGTACTGGACATTTGACATTGGAGGCTTTTGTGTTGAGGGAAGGTATACAAGGGCAAAGGAAGGCTCAGAAGACCTTGATGAATGGAGAGAGCTGAATACACGCTGGTACCAGTTCGGCTCATTCTGCCCTCTTTTCCGGAGTCATGGGCAATATCCCCTCCGTGAAGTGTACAATATTTCTCCTGAAGGACATCCAGCATATAAGAGTATGGTATATTACGACAAGCTGAGATATTATCTTATACCCTATATTTACTCACTGGCAGGACTGACCTATTTCAATGATTATACTATCATGCGGGCAATGGTGATGGATTTTGCGGATGATAAAAAGGTGGAAAGTATTGGCGACCAGTACATGTTCGGCCCGTCGATACTTGTTGCACCGGTATATCGTTATAAGGCACGGTCACGTCCAGTATATCTTCCGGCATCGTGCGGCTGGTATGATCTCTATTCCGGGAGATATTTCAACGGAGGTGAGGAAATCGATGCAGATGCACCATATGAAAGAATGCCGTTGTTTATTAAGGAGGGATCAATTATTCCCGTCGGCCCTGAAATTCAATATACAAGTGAAAAACCTGCCGATCCGATTACCCTCTATATATATTCAGGAAAAGATTGTGCATTTACCCTTTATGAAGATGAAGACACTAATTACAATTATGAACAGGGAGCCTGGAGTACAATAAAATTCAGTTTTGATAATGAAACAGGACAGCTCACAATAGGTGACAGGATTGGAGAATATGAAGGCATGCTTAAATCGAGGACCTTTAAAATCAAATGGATCAGCAGGGACAAACCGGTTCCTTTTGATCCGGATTCCCGGCCTGATGCTGTAGTAACATATGAAGGAAGGCAGATATCAGTTGAAAAAGAATAAATGGACTAATTACAAATTTTATAAAACCTATCATTATTAATTGATTACTTTTGAAAATATGGAAAAAGATTCTTCGCTTCTCCGCCGACAGGCGGATTCGCTCAGAATGACAGGCACTTAATATATTTGAGGGTGGGGGTGGATGGAGGCTGCAGCCTCCATCCACCCCCACCCTCAATCCTGTAAAGCTCCGGTGACACATGTCATTCCGAACGCTTCGACCGCCATAGCTCCGATTTATCTGAGCGAAGGTGGTCAGTGAGGAATCTCTTACTATTATGCAGTATCTATTAAAACTTATATATAATGAAACAAACCGGTATTCTTATAATCCTGATGATGACTTTGTTAAGTTGTCAGAGAACACCCTCAAACCTGGAATTGCCGTCGCTTATCAGCGACAGGATGATACTACAGCAAAAATCTGATGTAAATATATGGGGTAATGCAAATCCGGGTCATAGGATCGATGTTGTGGCAAGCTGGGATGCGAAAGCAAGTGCCAAAACAGGTAAAGACGGGAAATGGCTGGTAACACTTCCCGCACCTGCAGCCGGCGGGCCTTATACAATGACAATATCAGGCAAGGATACGAGCATCGTTATTTATGAGATACTTTCCGGTGAGGTATGGTTCTGCTCGGGCCAGTCGAATATGGAAATGCCGCTGGAGGGCTGGCCTCCCGTTGACACTGTAATGCATTCGGAAACAGCAATTCAATTAGCGGTATTGCCTGAAATACGCCTGTTTAACGTGCAAAGAAAATTTTCGGGTGAACCACTCGAGGATTGTACAGGAAGGTGGGAAATGTGTGACCCCTCAACAGTAAGACAATTCAGCGCAACAGCATTTTTCTTCGGCAAGAAACTTTATGATGAGCTGCATGTACCCGTTGGACTCATAGAATCAGCATGGGGAGGGACACCGGCTGAATCGTGGATATCCTCATCAGCACTTGAATCTGCAGGAGAATTTACTGATGCAATAAGCTCAATAAAAGAATCAGCACCTCTTCAGCATGAATACCAGATGTGGCTGGAGGGTCATGAACAGCTGGAAACAGGACCATCAGGCAGTGATCAATGGAAAGATTTGAACTTTGATGATGAAAATGTTCCGTCTGTCGATTTTGATGATAGCAGCTGGCCTGTTATGAATCTTCCCATGCAATTCGAAAGATTAACAGGCGCCTTTGACGGTGCAGTTTGGTTCCGGAAGAAAGTAGAAATTCCTGCAGGTTTTAAAGGCAAAGATCTTGTCCTTTCCATAGGTCCTGTTGATGATATGGACCGTACATATTTCAACGGAACCCTGGTTGGGGCCACCGAAGAATCAGGCCTATGGCAGGTCAGCAGAGATTATCAAATTCCTGCTGCACTTGTAAAAGAAGGCGTAAATACTATTTCTGTCAGGGTGCTGGATACACAGGGAGGTGGAGGAATATGGGGTGCACCGGGTTCAATGGAAATATCAGTAAAGACAGGAAGGCAGACACCTGTAGATATTGGCGGAGAATGGAAGTATCAGCCGGTTGCTGAACTGATAGGGAACAGATTCTATATTTTTGACCTGTCGAAAAATGAATTTGCCTCGCAGAAAAGACCTTTATCCCTTGGAGCAACAACCCCGACTGTCTTATTCAATGCAATGGTTAACCCTGTTGTAAATTACAGGAGCAAGGGAGCTATATGGTACCAGGGAGAAGCGAACGTAGGACGGGCTGAACAATATAAGAAGATATTTCCTCTTATGATTCAAAACTGGAGAGATGCATGGAGGATAAAGGATTTTCCTTTCTATTATGTCCAGATCGCACCTTATGTATATTCACATGTTGACTCCACCGAATCAGCCCTTTTACGTGAGGCCCAGAAAGAAGCACTTGAGCTGCCAGGCACAGGAATGGCAGTAACACTCGACATAGCAACAGTGATGAATATTCATCCGCCCTATAAAAAAGAGGTTGGAGAAAGACTGGCGTTTCTTGCACTTAATAATGACTATGGAATAAACGTGCCTTGTGTCGGGCCCGTATATAAATCAATGACAATCAGCGGCAGTACGATAAAGGTTCAGTTTGATAATATTGAACAGGGACTGGTTGCCAGGAATGGAAGGCTGAAAGAATTTGAAATAGCAGGTAAAGACGGGAAATATGTCATGGCGAGTGCTGGAATAGTAAATAACGAGATAGTTGCCTATTCACCGCTTGTTCCTGATCCTGTTTCTGTAAGGTATTGCTGGCGTAACGGAGCAGAGGCATCACTCTTTAACAGCGCAGGACTGCCTGCATGGCAATTCAGCACGAAATAGCCGGCCATGAAATTATTAAAAACCGATGGGAATATAAATTATTAACAAATGAACAAAATATTTATTCTGTCATTAGCACTGGTTGTATTTGCATTTACAGGAATCTCATGCAACCGGTCATCAAAAAATAAAGAAATGGTAAAAAAAGAACATTATGGCAAGCATCTGGGTAAAGACGTATTTCTTTTTACCCTTACCAACAAGAATGACAATGTACTTAAGCTGACAAACTATGGTGCAAGAATCACATGGGTTGAAGTTCCTGATAGAGAGGGGAATAAAGAGAATGTCACTTTCGGATTTGACACTTTTGAAGAGATGATAAATGGAGATCCCTATTTCGGTTCTGTTGTGGGCCGTTATGCCAACAGGATTGCAAAAGGCAAATTCACTATCGACGGCAAAGAGTATACCCTGGCTCTTAATAACGGACCAAACTCTCTTCATGGAGGTCCGGGAGGCTGGCACAGCGTTGTATGGGATGCCGAAATACAGGAAAGTGCGGAATATCCTTCCGTAAAATTTACATATTTAAGTCCCGACATGGAGGAGGGTTATCCGGGAAATATGAATGTGGAAGTTATATATACCTGGACCGACAAAAATGAAATAGTTATAGATTATAAATGTACAACTGATAAAAAGAGTGTGCTGAACATAACGAATCATGCATATTTTAATCTTCACGGGGCCGGCAACGGTGATATTCTTGACCATATGCTTTCAGTAAATGCCGCATACTTTACTCCCGTCGATTCTACACTTATACCGACAGGTGAGCTCAGACCTGTTGCAGGAACTCCATTAGATTTCACAACACCTCATGCCGTTGGAGAAAGAATAAATGAAGATTATAACCAGCTTAAACTAGGTGGGGGATATGACCATAATTTTATCATTGATGTTAAGCTGGAAGTGGATGCTTCTGTCTATGATCCTGTTACAGGACGTCTTCTGGAAGTGATCACAAACCAGCCGGGAATACAGTTTTATTGCGGTAACTTCCTTGATGGATCCCTGAAGGGCCATGGAGGTAAACCTTATAATTACCGCTCAGGTCTTTGTCTTGAAACACAACACTACCCGGATAGTCCGAATCATCCGGATTTTCCGGCAACAACTGTGAATCCGGGAGAAATATTCATTTCGAAAACAATCTTTAGATTTTCCGTAAAATAACCTTTTTTTATGGGTTGTATT
>CAZKWD010000041.1:4002-10740 GCA_964556175.1 uncultured Rikenellaceae bacterium | reverse complement strand
GGCTACCTTCCAGGAATGCCTCAATTGAAACAGATGCAGTTTACTATAACCCGGCCGGATTAATGAAAATGGAGAATGGATTCCATTTTGGCATTTCGAACCAGACTATTTTCCAGACAAGGGAGATTACGAGTAACTACAGTTTTCTGAATGACGGTATGTACGAAGGATCTGTAAAAGCACCTTTATTCCCCTCTGTAGCTGCTGCGTATAAACTGGATAAGCTGGCATTCTCCTTTGGCTTTAACCCTGTTGGCGGTGGCGGCGGTGCAACATATGAAACCGGATTGCCGTCATTTGAAATGCCAATTTCTGACCTTGTCCCGCTAACATATTTAAATGGATTCGGGACTACTGCATACTCTGCAGATATATTCTTTGAGGGCTCATCAATCTATTTCGGATACCAGGGAAATATCTCATATAAGATAAATGATATGATATCTGTTGCTGCTGGTTTCCGCCTTGTAACTGCCAAAAACACCTATAGCGGATACCTGAGAGATATCAGTATCAACCCGAATTATCCTGCTTTTGGTGCATATAATGGCAGTATGGTGCTTGCAAGTGATTTCTTTACTTCAGGTGCTACAAAACTTGGCGAACTGGCAGGCGGTGCTACGGCTTATGCGACAGGTTTACAAACACTTATTACTGATTATAGCTTAGGTGCAATGTTGCTAACAAACCCTGCTTTGGCAGTTTATGGATTAGACGCAACTGCTATAGGCACAATAGGAGCAATAATTACTGCTGCCGGACAAAACCCTGCGGGACTTAACCTTACCCAAGCCCAGGCAATTTTAACCGGTGCTGCTCCGGTATTCAGTGCCAGTTCAACAACAATGTCAGGATATGCAGCTCAGACACAGAATATTGATGTTGATGCCGAAGAAACAGGGATGGGTTATGCTCCAATTTTAAGTGTAAATATCTCTCCGATTGAAAACCTTAACATCGCTATCAAATATGAGTTCCTGACCAAACTTGAGCTTACAACATCACTGGCCGGTCCTACAAAAGGAGGAGGTATATTCATTCAGGATGAAGTGAAAAGAAATGATATGCCAGCAATGCTTGCAGTAGGTGTGAATTACTCATTATCTAAGCTCAGCCTGGCTGCCGGAGTAAATTATTACTTTGACAAATCCGCAGACTACGGACATAAGATCGCAGGTGTTCATGTCGACAACAGCGAAATTATTGAGAGTAACGGCATGTCAGTCCATGGAGGACTTGAGTATCATATATCCGACAATTTACTTGTAAGCGGAGGATATGCCTGGGCTAACAAAGGAGTTAATAGTCTATACCAGAGTGATCTCACATTTGCAAATGCAACACATACATTTGGTGGTGGAGTAGCATACTCTGTTAGTGATATGATCAAAATTAACCTCGGAGTGAGCTACACAATGTATCTAGAAGACGAGAAAACGCTTGAACATAATTCGATTCCGGTTATAGAAACATATAAAAAGAGCACAATGGTTGCAGGAGTTGGAGTAGAGTTAAATTTCTAAAATAAGATCCCACATAACAGAAAAAGGCTGATCCAATCCGGGTCAGCCTTTTTTAACTGATTTTTAATACTTTATACCCTTGTCGTTAAGATATTTAAGATACTGGCTTAATTCTGGAGCATTCGATGAGGCTAACCTTTTATACCATACAATTGTGTTGACATTATCTTCTTCCTCCACGGTTGCATTTATTATGTTGATATAAAGTAACCCTTCAATTCCAAGATCCTGGCTTGCGATACTGTCAAGGACAGATTTAAAAAGAATAATATTATCCGAAGAGTTTCCAGTAGAAGCCCTGTAGAAAACTTCGTCCAGCCATTTATTAAGTTCATTATCGAGTGTCACCCCATAAAATGAAAAACAGTCTTCACTGCATTCCTCAATCAGATCAATCCATTCTGTTCCGGCTTTAAGAGGAGGAAACACCAGCACAAAATCGAGTTTTTCACCCGGAGCTCTGAATTTATATATATCAGGACATACAGGAATGCCACTTGAGGAGACAAGCTTACTTTTTATCCCGTCAGGATATATTATGAAAATATTCTTATCAGCGCAGAAACTACCTCCCTGGATACGGTTCTTAATACTCATATAAAAGAAAGTCGCCCCGGATGTCATTTCTATCTTCTTGATTTCCAGTGTTTCATGGCTTTTAAGACCATAATTAGGTTGTATAATCGACTGGGAATACCCGGTTATAAATAGTGTTAATCCAAATAATAGAAATAATAGCCTTTTCATCTGTATGCAATTATAAGGTGCAAGATAAAAAACTCTGTGCCTATTCAATTGTTATAGTATTTCCTACTCCAAGCTCAAAATAGTCTTTTCCGAAAGAATCTTTAAACATCTGTATCTGTTTATCACCTGTACAATGTGTTGCTCCGCACTTTACCACTCCGAGGGCTTTCATTTCTGCTATTATTGCATCCATCTCTTTTTCTGATTTCTGCATCAGATGAAATCCTCCGAATACCATATAAATATCCTTATTAAACATTTCTTTGATCTCTTTCAGCATTCTTACTATTCCCGGATGTGAACAGCCGGTCATCACCACCAGGCCATGCTTTGTATTCAGCACCAGGCATTGTTCAGGTATTTCGCATTTAAATTCTCCCGACGTGTACATATTTTTGCAGATCATTGCAGGTTCTTTTACCAGAACGGGTTCCAGACCTATTTTGATCATCCTCTTCTTAAATGCCTCTGAGAATGATTGAGGGAATAAAACCGGAATACCTTTTTTCATCTCCACAAAAGCAGGGATACCGCCGACATGATCTCCATGCTCATGCGACAATACCAGGAAGTCGATTTCTGATGCATCAAGACCCATTTTTTTGAAATTGGAAGCAAAAATTTCGGGTTTGGTGCCTGTATCAAAAAGAATTGTCTTATCAAGACCTTCAACCAGAATTGAAAAGCCCCAGTCCGATTGTAATCCATCCAGATGGATATAATTATCATAAATCACCTTTACGGTTACCGGCTGGTCAATGCCGTTACCGGTTGTTATCCCGCTGATCGGTCCTTCCAGGAATTTATATTCCTGAGCCTGTATGCCGCCGCACAGAGACCAGAGGATCAGGCTTGACAATAATAGAATTTTTGATTTCATCCTTAATATACTATTTAATTAATTTTTTATTAATTCTTTCTTAACCACGGAGTTACACAGAGTTACCAGCTTTCGCCAAAGCTTTAGCTGGCAAAGCACAGAGTAACACTGTTTCCGCCCCCTCCTTTTCACATAGCGCATAAAATACATTATACATCTCCTGCCGTCACACCGTCGTACCGTTCTTCGCCCGCCGAAGCTCCGATTTATCGGAGCGAAGGTGGGGTACCGTTATACCATTAGTTTAATAACATGAAATCCATGTAATTATTTTGTAACCAAACCTTAATAGCCCCTTAACCATATTGAAATATTGTACATATACATTTGCCGCAGATAATTATCAGTAAAACTAAGCACAAATATTAAACAATTAATAAAATTATTATGAAGAGAATTTCTATTCTCCCTTCCCAGGTATAGATAGACTTATTATCTGTTGAGGTACAGGTATCTGTCCATTTTTTCAGTCACAAAACCTATTTTAGCCGATGTGTCAAGTCCTTTATTATGAAGTTCTGAAATCACTTCATCGGCTTTTTCCGGGGATACAGCCATCAGCAATCCCCCTGAAGTCTGTGCATCAAAAGCAATCATTTTCAGATTATAGTCGAGGTTATCTTCCACATGAGCTTCATTCTCGACATATTCAAGGTTCCTGAATGCGGCTCCGGGGATACAACCATGGTCTGTAAGTGCATATGTACTACCGATAAGAGGCAGGCGACCCAGATTAAGTGTAATTGATACACTACTTGCTCTGGCCATTTTGAGTGCATGACCTGCAAGACCAAACCCGGTAATGTCAGTTGCGCCTTTGACACCATATTTTTTCATTATATCTGCGCCCGAGTTATTAAGAAGTTTCATGAAGGCTTTTGCCTGAGACACATCCGATTCAGAAGTTAAACCAAGACGCTGGCCGGCCAGGATAACTCCTGTACCAACCGGTTTGGTAAGTATCAGGATATCACCAGACCTGGCTCCGGCATTTGTAATGATTTTCTGAGGATGAATATAGCCTACAACTGCCAGTCCGTATTTGGGGGGAAAGTCATCAATGGAATGGCCGCCGATAATCCTCACTCCTGCCCTGGACGCTATATCAGCCCCTCCTTTGAGTATCTCTTTATATGCTTCAACCGGAAGTTTTGCGGCAGGGAACATCATGATATTCAGGGCAATTACCGGTTTGCCGCCCATAGCGTAAACGTCGCTTATGGAATTTGCTGCTGCAATCTGCCCGAACTCATAGGGATCACTGCAAACCGGAGGGAAGAAATCGGTTGTGAACACTAGTGCAAGCTCATCATTAACTCTATAAACACCGGCATCATCATGTGTTTCAATATTTACAAGAATATCGGGATCGTCAGACAGAGGCAGGCACTTGAGTATCTCCTCAAGCTGTTTGGGTGCAATCTTCGCGGAACATCCTCCGCTATCAACCATGGTAAAAAGATCAATCTTCATAACCAGTAAAGATATATGTCTTTATAATATTTGTGGCAGAAGCCATCTATTGGACTATCTCATCTTCCTCTTTTTGTATTGTAAGAGTCAAGATACCATCCGATTCCTTCACTAAAAATTGAATCTTATTATCCTTCAGGAATCGCGTTAAATTGTTGAATGACGTCTGATTGTCGGTCAGAACCTCGAATGACTCACCATTCGTTACCTCCTTTAAAGCTTTTTTCGCTGCCAGAATAGGTGCCGGACACTGTTGACCCCTGGTGTCTACTATGCGCATTTGAAATAAAATTAATGACTTGTAAAAGTAGAAAATAAGTTGAAGAGTTGAAAAGTTGAAGAGGTTGAAGAGACTTTTTCCCCTGAAGTACTAAAAATCATGGTTGACTGGATCCTGGATCCGAACTGATTTCAGCAAGTTTCTTAAGTATTATTGTTCCTCTTGCAATAATTCCTGCTGCTGCTCCTTCATTCTGGAGCATACTTATTGACGAGGATAGTTCATTTGCCAGATCAGGGTAAATAATTGCAAGTCTGTAGATTATCTCCATTGAATAAGCTTTTATGGCAATTGCTGAGGAGCCCGAGTTCAAAGCTTTAAAACAATGATCCGCAAGTATACCATGGTACTGCTCGCTTAACTGCCTGAGATCAGTCATGGAAAGTATCCTCAGGAAAGATCGCTCAGTGCTTTCATTATCAATCCCTTTGAGTCCTTCAATCATTTTGGTAAGATGAGGGTATATCAGTTCCGGAAATTTATCACATGCTTTTGAGAGTGTCCATGAGGCACGGAAGGCAAGCTTGCGATCGCTTCGAAATGAATATTCGAGCAGTTTTTGAAAAATCTCAGGATTATCAACAGCTGATGTTGCCACCCATTCAGCTTCCTGGCGGCTCATCATGTTGTTGATCATCTGCTGCAGTTCCTTGTCCACTGTTTCTGACTGATCAGCTTCTATAACATACTCTTTGTCATTTGTCTCCCCGGTAACAGTAGCAAGATAATTCTGAGCCACAAATATATCTGCCTCACAAAAATCAACCGAGCCCAGATCTTCCGGTGAGATCCATTTGAAATCCACATGTTCCGACAATGCAGGCAATTCATCAAGAGTATTGCAAATGAATGGGATCAGGGTGATCTTTTTGTGGCCATAGTCATGAACAACAGGTTCAGCTCTGCTGCAAATGACCACCTCCATCGAAAGCTCCTCTTTTATTTCACGTATTATACATTCCTCTTCGGTCTCCCCATCCCTCAGCTTTCCCCCCGGAAATTCCCATTTAAAAGGGTGATCGGTCTTTTCTCCCCTCTGCACAACGAGAATTTCATTCTCTTCGTTTCTTATTATGGCACAGGTCACAGAGATCATGATTCTGAAATATCTTCATAAAGGGGGATAATAAGCATAAAATCATATTTTTTCTGCTTATGATTAATCTTGCATGCATAATGGTCGATACCATTTGTAACAACAAGGTAAGGCACTTTGAATCCCATATTGTAGCAAACAGCCTGGTCAAATACTTTATCGTTAATCGGAACAACAGGGGCTTTGCATTCCACTATCATAACCGGCTGCCCCTTCCTGTCATGAACGAGGATGTCAACTCTTTTTTTCAGTTTATTGAAATCCGACATCACTTCGATCCCTATAAGTCCCGGAGGATATTTCCCTTCATTTATGAGGTACTGGACAAAGTTCTGTCTTACCCACTCTTCCGGTGTAAGCTTCACATATTTCTTCCTCAGGGGATCGAAGATCTTTTCTGAACCCTCCTCTCCTGTAATCCTGAAGGAATATTCCGGCAGATTTAACTGTTTCAACTTTGTTTTGTACTTTTGAGACCAGAAAAATAATAACAAATATATTGAGATAATTTATACCTCTCGTTGAATATGAAAACCAAAGATGAAATTGTTAATAACTGGCTTCCGAGATATACAGGCAAGGAGATAAATACATTCGGGAAGTATTTCCTGTTAACCAATTTTATGTATTATGTCGATCTCTTTGCAAAATGGCATAATGTTCAGGTTGAAGGAAAAGACAGAAATATGCCAAATGCAACTGCTGAGGGCATAAGTATCATTAACTTCGGAATGGGCAG
>CAZKWD010000041.1:0-3902 GCA_964556175.1 uncultured Rikenellaceae bacterium | reverse complement strand
AAATATCTTGTTAAAACACGTGCAATGGCTATAGACATGGAGACAGCAACAATATTCACGGTTGGATTTGCAAATGAAATACCTACTGGTGCGCTTCTACTGGTTTCAGACCAGCCGATGATATCAACCGGAATAAAAACTGCGATCAGCGACCGGGACGTAACTGATAAATATGTTGAAATGCACCTTAAGATCGGTATTGATGCGTTGAGAGAAATTAAGGATAATGGTATTTCCGTAAAACATCTGAGGTTTTAATATGGGAGTCACCTATGAAGAGATAATTTCTGATCTTAAAAAAAGGATCTTTAAGCCGGCCTATTTCCTTGCCGGGGAAGAATCATATTACATTGACCTTATTTCTGATTATATTGAAGAAAATATTCTTCCTGAAGCCGAAAGATCATTTAACCAGGTTATACTGTACGGTGAAGAAACAACTGTCCCGGCAATAATTGACACCGCCAGGAAGTTTCCCATGATGTCGAGCCACCAGGTGGTGATAGTAAAAGAAGCCCAATCCCTTAAGAAGATTGATGATTTTCTCTTCTACCTTGAGAAACCCATGCCGTCAACAATACTGGTTATCAATTATAAATACAGAGCAATTGACAAAAGAACCAAATTCTATAAGGCTCTTACATCCCAAGCTGTTTATTTCGAATCACCAAGGCTGAGAGATTACCAGGTCCCGGCCTGGATTGAAAGATACCTGATGGCGGAGGGCATTAAAACTGATCCCACTGCAAGCGCCATGCTGACCGAATACCTGGGTGCCGACCTTCACAAGATAGTAAATGAGCTTAACAAACTTTTAATCACCCTTCCTCCGGGCAAACCTGTGATCACAACCTCACTGATCGAAAAAAACATAGGCATCAGTAAAGACTACAATAATTTTGAGCTTCAGAAGGCTGTTGGTGAAAAAAACATTCTGAAAGCCAACAGGATAGTCCGCCATTTTGCCAGTAATCCAAAAGATAACCCTATCACCCTGTCAATAGCCTCTCTGTTCAGCCATTTCGTCCGGCTTCTCACATATCATTATCTTACCGACAAGTCAAAAAATAATGTTGCGGCTGCCCTCAAGATCAATCCCTATTTCGTCAGGGATTATGAGCTCTCTGCATCAAAATACAGTGTCGCTAAAACTGTACAGGCAATAGCTCTTTTACGGACCTATGATATGAAATCGAAAGGCTATGGAGATCTTAGCAGCGAACCGGGGGATATTCTTAAGGAGCTGGTGTTTAAGATAATGCATTTATAGGTTACACGTACTCACCCCCTCCCTTCGCTCTGCTCAGGGTGTCCCCCTCTCTGCTGACGCAAAGAGGGGGAAGTGATTTGTTTATTCTTAAAGTTACTTCCGATACAAGGAAAAATATATATGATAATAAATCTATCCTTTATTAGCTTTTGCTCCCCCTTCTTTGCGTTAGCAGAGAAGGGGGTTGGGGGGATGAGTACATGTTCAATAGCTAGTTCATATCCGGTGAGTCAGGGAAATCAGCCCACACACGGTATTTCTTTTTCAACCCTCTCAAAACCCTTTTCCAGGCATCATCAACCTGGTTATTCAGGACTATATCTGAATTTATTTTAGCAATGACCCATGAATTTTCTTTGAGCTCTTTCTCAAGCTGACCTGCTGACCATCCTGAATATCCGAGGAAAAACCTTATCTGTGTATTATTCAGCTTGCCGGCAATTATAAGATCCTTGATCAAATCAATATCTCCACCCCAGTAAATGTTTTCATCAACCAGCACACTTTTCGGTATGCCCTCACCCAGGTTATGAAGGTAATGAAGTGTGTCAGGAGCAACAGGCCCTCCCATACTCAGTAACTCATCCCAGCCTTCAAAACCTGAAATGGCATCACACACTTTTATATCAAGCTTTTTATTAAGTATGAAACCAACTGAACCGTCGGCATTATGATCCGCAAGATATACTACTGTGCGGTTAAAAAAAGTGTCAGGGAGAAAGGGTTCGGAAATAAGTATTTTACCCTTTTCCGGTATTTTGTCTTCAGGCAGTATTGTAAAAAAATCAAGTTCCGGTTTCATTACCATGGCAAGTTACATAATTTTACGAAAAGTTCACAATTGAAATCTCTTGCTCAGTAAATTGATAAAATAATTGAAAAAACCAGACAAATAATTAAGCAAAAATAATAAGTCAATTAATTATATTCATAATTTTGCCCGGATTTTTAACAAATTATGCAAAAAAGTACTTTACGGATAATCGGAAATAAGGCAATCCTGAACAATCGCGAAAGGATGTGCGAAACTGCTGATGAATTGCTGGAGAGTGAAAAATTCAGAATGGTACTCGATCACTGCCTGGAACATCTCCGTTCCAGGAATTCTCCACTCCTGAAGATATTCCGCGAAGGAATATCCGATAAGTCTGCTGTAGATGATCTTGTCAGGACACTTACATTTCTGTTCAGGTATGAGGCCAGAGTAATTCCTCATATTTTTGACAGATCAGCACCCATTCTCAGCGACTTGCATTTATTAAACAACTTTGTCGAGTATTTATATGATTACTGGAGGCATTTTGACCGGTTCATTATCAATGACTCAGAGGGTGACCGTCTTGATAAAAGACCCTATCGTACATTCAATGAGACAATTGAACATCTGACACACCTTATCAGAACTGTTTACAGGCATATACAGGAAAATATTTCAGGCAGTCACCCGAATGTTTACAGGCAGGTGCCGGCAGGCGCTGAAATGGCAGTTATTTCACTCCCTAAAAACATAGCATACCCTCATGGTAAATACCTCAAGCTGAACAACATACCGGTAATCCGGCAAGCCCTCATTTATCCTCCTCTGGTGATACAGCAACCCATGAATAAACGGACAGGGCATTTCAAGCGAATAACGCAAAATCCTGTTGACCTTGTAGAATTAAATCCTGGTGACTGGTTGTGTTATCCGGTTAAAGCCGGGAAGCTTCTTATCATGGTTTATTTTCACCTTACATTTATTGAACTGGGACTTTCAATGTGCAATCTTTTCCAGCTTGCGCAGGATGATGACCTCAAAAAACAGCCTGATGCTGTCTTTATCTATGGTGTTCAGGGTGATATACTTGACGGTCTGGCAGAATTCCCCACTGTTTTTTATGAGGACCATGTAAACGGGATTTTCGTTGGTGCTACTCCGGGCCGCCCTGAATTCGGCTATTTCGGCTATCTGAAAAAAATGATCCTCACGCTTCATAATTCAATAGTCATGAAATCAGGCAAAATGCCGTTTCATGGTGCAATGGTCAGGATCCTTCTTCATGGCGACAAGGAGGCAACTATTCTTATGATTGGTGACACCGGTGCAGGTAAATCGGAAACCCTTGAAGCATTCCGTATCCTTGGTGAAAAAAATATCCGTGAAATGACAATTATAGCCGACGATATGGGTTCTGTTGAAATTGACGCTGACGGTGAGCCTGTCGGTTTCGGTACCGAGACAGGGGCCTTTCTGAGGCTTGATGACCTTCAGTCCGGTTATGCCTTCGGACATCTCGACAGGTCAATAATAATGAATCCAAGCCAGGTAAATTCAAGGATAGTCATCCCTGTTACATCATTTCAAAATGTGATCAAGGGTCATAAGATCGATTATATCCTCTATGCAAACAATTATGAGGAAATTGATAATGAACACCCTGTAATAGAAAAATTTGATACTGCTGCCGAAGCGCTTGAGGTATTCCGCAGGGGAGCTGTAATGAGCAAAGGGACAACAACCACCAGCGGTCTTGTACATTCATATTTTGCCAATATTTTCGGCCCTCCCGAATACAGGGAGCTGCACGAGGAGATAGCATCAAGGTACTTTGAGCTATTCTATGAGAAGAACATATTCGTGGGTCAGATGAGA
>CAZKWD010000040.1:0-10795 GCA_964556175.1 uncultured Rikenellaceae bacterium | reverse complement strand
GAATAGCTGAGGAATACTAATGGACTTGAAAATATTTCACATTGGGCAAGAAATTACTTTGCTGTCTTTCAGTATTATGCCGGTTCCGACTCTTATTTTCTTTATTTGAAGCGAAAATTCATAAAAATAGTTTCTGAAAGCAACCTTTTCCTACTGGATACCATGTCAGAATTATCGAAAATGTTTGAATCGGGGAAATATTTGGAAGAATCAAAACTTCTCGAAAATTACAAGAAGAAAATATGTTCCACACACGAATATTTCAAACAGAGAACTATTGAGAATATTGGGCTTCTTTCATTGCATGGACAGGTTTACCTGTAATTCATACTTAATGCTTTACGGCTTTCTTAAGTGCCTCCTCAGCTGATGCTTTGAAAATATTATATGACCAGGTGGCTCCTGATGTCGCATCTATTTTATTGATATTCTGGGTTTTAATCAGTTCTTTAGAATATATCTTAACGCCCTTCGAATCATTTTTAACCTGCTGAATGTACTCCGGGTTTCCCTTGTAATGCTTTTTATATTTTCTGATGAATGTCTCATGCAGGTCCGAATCACGGATCATGAAATTTACTCTGGTAAATGATCCGTTTTCAATTGTAATACGAATCCTGCCCCAGAATGGCTCACCGGTATAGATATGCCGCGATTGTCCTTCATAGATGCCATCCTTATATTTAATAAGTGTATCCTGTACAATTATATTATGTTGGTTTTCATATTTACTTTTATAAATTGAAGAGGTCAGTATCAAAAACATTACAATACCTGACATTAATATTACTACTGTTTTTCTCATTTCTAGATATTGTAATTGTTCATCGTTTCGAGATCATCGATAACTATATCCTTATACCAATCACCAATATATCATCCGTCTGCTCCTCGTTATTTACTTCACGCCACTTCTCAATCTCTTCATATAACTTGTCACCCTGCTCCGGCATTGGAAGTATTTGGTTATTAATTAAGAAATTCTTTAACCTGCTGCTCTGATATTTTTTATGATTGCTGCCGCCAAACTGGTCGGCATAACCATCAGATAATAAATATATTGAGTCTCCAGTGTTAATGTGTATCCTGTCAGATATATATTCATGTTCATCATGTTCATCATAATTTTTCCTGAAATTTCCCGGACGGTACTCATCAAGTTTACCTTTATTGAGATAATATAAAGGATTGCCAATTCCTGAATATGTCAATATATGGTTCCGGATATCCAGGTTACAGAGGGCTATATCCATATCATCCCTTATACCTGTTTTTTCTTCACCCAGTTTCAGAAACCTGTGCATCCTCGAATATAAATGCTGAAGGATATCGGGAGGATCTGTAAGCTTAAGTTCGTTTACAGCCTGATCAAGGATTCCGTAGCCTATTGTGCTCAGGAGGGCTCCCGGGATTCCGTGTCCAGTACAATCGGCGACTGCAAATATTATTATGTTGTCCTGTTTGCTGAAGAAATAAAAATCGCCGCTCACAATATCTTTTGGCTTAAACAGTATGAAGCTGTCGGGGAAGCATTCCCGAACATAAAGATTATCGGGTAAAAATGATTCCTGGATATGAAGTGCATAGTTATAACTGGATTCAATCTCTTTTACCGCTTCTTCTATTTTTTTATTCCTCACTTCTACTATCTCTTCCACACCGGGAGACAATGCAACCAGTTTCCTTATCTGGAGGTTCATTTTCTCTGTTTCATCCAGTATTCTCTGAATGCTGCTCAGCGGCTTTATTGCATAGGGTAGCTTGCTGATCTTTTCCGGATTAACATGAACTGCCTCATAATCAACATCCTGGAGCAAGGCAGGGATTAGCCTTACAAGTTCACGGTCCTTTTCTTTTTCTGATTCGGAAAGATCTTCATATGGTATTATGGCCGGATGTGTTTTCTTACGGGCATCTTTGGTTTTGCCAAATATCCAACCATGTAAAATCTTATCCCAGCACCATCTGATATGCTCGACCCTGGCCATTGTTTCAATCTCATCTTCCCTGAGATGTAGTGCGGGAGGCCTGTATCCTTTCCTGACAGGACGAATAGTATAACCAACAGATAGTAATTTGGCCGGGATCTGGAATGCATTATCAAGGTTGGAATGTTTTATCTCTTCAGGCAGATCATCAAAATTCCCGACAGGCTTATTTCGGGTATCTACAGTCTTATGGATCCATGACAGATAAGTGCTTTTTTGCGAACCGTTATCTCCTTTTCTTATCTCATGCAGGTATCTCGAATGAATAGCCCTGGCAAATTTCAATATCATTTTTTCGCTGATCTCTGTTATCTCTTCAGTCCTGATTATCTCATATCCGATTTTCTTCAGCGCTACAGGAATTAAATGATTAAGTTCAATATAAAACCGTTTTCTCTCTCCGGGCAGGTCCCGGAATGTAACAAAAGAACCAGATTTCTTCCTCTGACAATCAATATAATGATCTTCACTTGCCATTATTTCAAGATCTCTGTAAGGGATAAGACAGGTCCTGCAGAAATCTTTATAAGGTCTTATGAAAAGATTTAGTGATCTCAGCTTCTTTGGTATATTAACGGCATATTCATACCAGGCGGATTTTTCGGATTCGGGGAGTTTATCAAACCCTTTTTTGAAGATATGGGGTGATATAATAAGATGTTTTGTACGCTGGATATCTTTATACAGATGCTCAGCAATCCGGTCAATGAAGATGCTTTTGTATTCCGGCCAGTTGAGTGCTATCTTCCGTTTCAGGCTGTTATCGGGAGAATATACAATCTCCTGCCATGATTGAGCTTTACTATCAGTAATCAGCCCTGTCATTAATATGAATTTTTCACTCTATTAATGCAAATCCCTTAAGGAAGTTCATTCAATTTCCTTGGATGCAAATTCAAAAGGAAGTTTGGCAATCTTCGACATTTCCTGCCCGACCTGCATCATGTCCAGGTCATCTTTATCATAATACCATTTTATGGAAAGGTTCATACCTTTAGATCTGACATCGCCTATCTGCTTGCAAAAATCAAGAATATACTTGGCCGATGATGAATTGAAATATTCAAGATCGAAGTTAAAAACAACCGGATCTTTTATCTCCTGGCTCCTGTTGAGATATAAAGTGTAATCATCAAACCACTTCAGTATTTCCAGATAGAAAGAGGCGACATCAGGGGGTCTTGATTCACCGGAAATCTCAAACCTGTTATTTTCCGGGTCAAAAATCACCTTTGGTGAATTTACAGTAGGGTCAATAACTAACTTTCTCATTGTATATTTTTTAACGGATATTTTTAATTCAAAAAATAACTGATCATCGTTAATTTCAGTCAAGGAATAATCGATTCTGTTTCTCGATTTCAATTTCATAAATATGAATCCGAGCCCGGCTCCTGCTCCGTTATCACTTATTTTGGTCTCTTGGTTCAGTATTTTTTCATGAAGAAGCTGCAAATCGTTCTGCTCCATACCATTAACTTTATCGAGCCTTCTTATAAGCACATCCTTTTTAACTTGCGGGATTGGATTTCCGGCATTAATAACTATTGTATCATCGCATTCTTCCACTTTAATAAATGGCTGCCTGATTTGCTTATCCGAATTATCTTTCAAGGTATGTTTTGAAATATTTTCAAGACATTCAACAAGGATGGCATAAACCCTTTTACCTGAAGTCTTGTCCAGGCTGGCATACTCTTTTGTACTCTTCAGGTTCATGAGCAGGTGATCAATCACTTTCTGATCAACAGGACCTGTATAATCCAGAAAAATTTTTCTCTGTAACAATTATTTTATAACTTGATATAGTTTAAACAAATATAAACCTTTATAATAAATATGGCTTCAAAGATAATTCCATTTATTTTCTTAACGGATAATTAGTAATAAATAATATGAGTGAAACAATACTTGATGCTCTGATCCGGCTCTTCTCATTAATAGCCGATATTCATGATGAAACAGTCATTACAAGCAGGGAGAGGGACATCGTAAGGATATTCCTTGAGCGCCACCTTAATAATGAGCAGGTATTAAGGTATATGGAACAGTTCGATGAGTACCTCGGAATATATAATTCAGAAAGCATTGCCAAAGGTAGTATTAAGGACAGGAAGCGTGTTTCGCTTAACGCAATGAGAATACTGGCAATATGTGAAAAGATAAATGAAGAGCTACACCAGGACCAGAAAATGTATGTGCTCATACAGCTTATGGACTTTATATCCCTTGGAGAGGAAATAACAGAAAACGAGCTTGATTTCCTTCAAACTGTTTCCGATGCTTTCAATATTCCGGCAACCGAATACACTAATATTCAAAGCTTTATAATGAAGGGCTTCCGTGATGTGAAAGAGAAAAACAGGCTCCTTATTATGGATAACAAGAAAAGCAAGGGATCCGAAGAGATAAAGCATATAATAAATGAAAACCTGAGAGGTATAATAACATTCCTGAGCATTGGAAGTACTAATACCTGCATTCTCAGGTATGAAGGTAACGAAGATCTTTATCTGAACGGGCAAAATATTTTCCCGGGCCAGACCTATATTTTTGACCGAGGTTCAACAATCCGGGGTTCAGGTATCAAAACAATTTATTATTCCGAGATCAGCAGCCGGATATCCGAAGCAGACTTTAAAAGCAGGATCTCTATTGATGCAGATAATGTAACTTTTAAATTCCACCACAGCGAAAATGGCATTCATAACCTCGATTTTCACGGTGAATCCGGCGAACTGATAGGTATCCTGGGAGGAAGCGGTGTTGGCAAATCAACGACCTTAAGCATTCTCAACGGGACATTGAAACCACAGGAGGGGAAAGTACTCATAAACGGATATGATCTTTATGATGAGGAAGAAAAAGAAAGCCTTAAGGGAGTTATAGGATTTGTACCGCAGGATGACCTCCTGATAGAAGAACTAACTGTATACCAAAACATTTATTACAATGCGAAAATGTGCCTCAATAATCTTAATAAATTTGAATTGATTGAGGCTGTCAATAAAATTCTGGCTGATTTTGATCTGGAGGAGATAAAGGATCTGAAAGTAGGCAACCCTCTGAAGAAAATAATCAGCGGGGGCCAGAGAAAAAGAGTCAACATAGCGCTTGAACTGCTTCGTGAACCGACAATTCTTTTTGTTGATGAGCCGACATCCGGGCTCTCTTCAGTCGATTCTGAAGCAGTCATGAACCTGCTTAAGGAACAGACTTACAAAGGCAAGCTTGTGATTATCAATATACATCAACCGGCTTCGGAGATCTATAAGATGTTCGACAAGATAATGATAATCGACAGGGGTGGATACCAGGTATATTTTGGAAACCCTACTGAGGCAATAGTGTTTTTTAAAACCGTTAGTAAACATGCAAATCCGGATGAGGATCAATGTGTTAAGTGTGGAAACGTTGATACTGATCAGATACTCCAGATTATTGAAAGAAAAGTAGTTGACGAACACGGGAGGCCGACACGTACCAGGAAAATCACACCAAAAGAATGGGCCGAAAAATACAGGGAGAGTTCTGCCGGAAAAATCAGCCGGACCGTAAGTGAAAAGCAGGAACTGCCGGAGAACAGCTATAGCATACCAGGCCTCTTTAAACAGTCAATAATATTTTTTATACGTGATTTCCTGGCTAAAATAGCCGATAAACAATATATACTGATCAGCCTGCTATGCCCGCCCTTACTGGCTGTTCTTCTTGCTTTCTTTACAAGATATTCAAGAGGTGTATACAGGTTTAGTGCAAATGACAATATTCCTCCATTCCTTTTCATGTGTGTGCTTACATCTCTCTTTTTCGGGCTGCTGATAAGTTCTAATGAGATTGTTAAAGACAGGAAGATTCTAAAAAGAGAATCATTTCTTAACCTGAGCTGGTTCAGCTACCTGAACTCGAAAATTATGGTACTGTTCCTGGTTTCAGCAATACAAACATTATCATTTGCAGTAATTGGCAATCTTATACTTGAAATTAGGGGTATGACACTTGGTTTCTGGCTTGTTCTGTTTACAACTTCATGTTCAGCAAACCTGCTTGGTCTGAATCTCTCCTCAGCATTTCATTCAGTGGGAACGATCTATATTTTAATCCCTTTTATAATTATTCCAAATATGTTATTCAGCGGGGTTATGATTAAATTTGATCAGCTACACTTAGGAAACAAATCATCAGGAGAATATACTCCGGTCATCGGTGACCTGATGACCGCCCGCTGGTCATTTGAAGCAATGGCCGTTGAACAGTTTAAGAATAATGCTTATGAAAGGAATATCTTCAGAAGTAATATGGATGCAAGCCAGAATTATTATTACGGTGGATTCCTTATAAATGACAAATTGAAGAGAGATCTCTGGGTCTGTGCCAGCTATAATGATAGTGCAGATTATCACGAAATTACAGATGAATATTTCGCCCGGCTAAACTATCATATTACTGAACTTTCCAGTCTATCATATATTAAATTCGGTACATGGAAAGATTCACTTACCACATTTTTATTTAATGCCAGAGTGGAAAAATCAGCCACGGAATATCTTGATTCATTAAGGCACAATTTTATGGATAAGTATGATCTTGGATTATCAATTACAAACCATATAAATGATTCTTTACAGAATATAATAGGAAGAGAGGCTATGATATTGCTCAGGGAGAACAATGAGAATAAAAGACTAAGGACACTTTTGCTGGATATCGATAACCCGGTAAAAATATTGGAGACGCCTGGGAAATATATCCGGAAATTCAAACCTGGCTATAAGAAAGGAACATCAAAATATGGAAGAGCACAATTTTATGCTCCATATAAACTTATTGGGAATGTTGAGATTGACACTTTCTGGTTTAATATTCTTACAATATGGTTTGTTGGATTACTTCTTTATGGGGCACTCTATTTCAATCTCCTGCAGAAGCTCATGACCTGGTTTGAAAACTTCCGCCTGCCATCATCCGAAACCTGAAAATTCTTATATCAATAGTTGAGAAAAACCAGCACCCAGGACCCAGCAACAAGGACCTAGCACCTGGCAACTATTTCAGCCATTTCTCCACCGCTTCCGGACTCAATCCCGTAAGCCCCAGCTTGTTTTTCTTATTGTACCCGTTAAGATCATTTGCCAGCTTGCCGGCTTTTTCCACCTCTTTCAGCTTCGAGATGGTTGTATAGCCCAGTTTTTTAAGGGGATCTATCCACTCTTCCGGTATCCCATGCTGGATATATTCTTCCTTTTGACTTTCAGCTTTTAACTTTTGACTTAATGGTTTCATCTGAGGGAACAAGAGAACATCCTGGATTGAAGGCTGATTTGTGAGAAGCATGGTAAGCCTGTCAATACCAAGGCCCATTCCTGAAGTAGGGGGCATTCCCACCTCCAGCGCTTTTACAAAATCGTTATCAATGAACATTGCTTCATCATCGCCTTTTTCGGAAAGTTTAAGCTGCTCCTTGAACCTTTCCATCTGGTCAATAGGATCATTAAGTTCGGAATAGGCATTGGCAATCTCTTTGCAATTAATGTAAAGCTCAAATCTTTCTGTCAGCCCGGGTTTGCTTCTATGCATCTTTGTAAGAGGTGAAGTCTCTGTCGGATAGTCAATTATAAATGTCGGCTGGACAAGAGTATGTTCACATTTTTCACTGAAGATGGCATCTATAAGCTTCCCCTTGCCCATTGTCGGATTATGTTCAATATCAAACCTGTCGCATACTTTTCGTAATTCTGCCTCATCCATTCCGGTTATGTCCACTCCAGTGTTTTCCTTTATCGATTCCAGCATACTGATTCGCCTGTAGGGAGGATTCAGGTTGATAACTTTATCATTGTAGGTAATTTCAGTCTTTCCGTGAAGATCCATAACTGTTTTTTTGATTATTTCCTCAGTGAAGGTCATCATCCAGTTATAATCTTTATAAGCGATATATATCTCCATAACCGTGAACTCGGGATTATGTGTACGGTCCATTCCTTCATTGCGAAAATCCTTCGAAAATTCATACACACCTTCAAAGCCTCCCACAATCAATCTTTTCAGGTAGAGCTCATTGGCTATCCTCAGGTAAAGAGGAATATCCAGTGTATTATGATGTGTGATGAACGGCCTGGCTGCTGCCCCTCCCGGTATAGGCTGAAGAATAGGAGTCTCCACCTCGATATAGCCCCTGGAATTAAAAAGCTCACGCATTGAATCAATGATCCGTGTTCTTTTGCGAAAGACATCGCGTACCTGCGGATTTACAATAAGATCGATATAACGCTGGCGATAACGCATATCTTGATCAGTGACAGCATCGTACAGGATTCCCTCTTTTTCTTTTACAATAGGCAGCGGATGGATCGACTTGCAGAGGATGGTGAATTCTTTCACATATACTGTCGTTTCTCCCATCTGGGTTTTAAAAACATATCCCTTAACGCCAATAATATCACCGATATCCAGAAGATGCTTGAAAACAGTATTGTACATTGTTTTATCTTCACCGGGACATATATCATCGCGGCGAAGATAGATCTGGATCCTTTCTGAAGAGTCCATCAGCTCGGCAAAAGATGCATTGCCCATGATTCTCCTGGTCATTATCCGACCGGCAAGGCATACATCCGGGAAATTGTTCTTTTCAGGTTCGAAATTATCAAGTATCTGCTGTGCAAAGACATTAGTTTTATATTCAGTTGCAGGATAGGGGTTTATACCCAGTTTCCTCAGATCGTCGAGCGATTTTCTTCGTATCTGTTCCTGTTCACTAAGTTCCGGAATATTCATAACGGATTAAAATTTGTGCAAATATAGAAAAATTCAAGCTTTAGGGATCAGCCCCTGAGAGCCGCAATCCTGTCATCAAATTTTTCGCGCAGAAGTTTTGTTACAGGTCCGGGAATCCCTTTCCCGACAGGCTTGTTATCGATCGAAATAACCGGAGTTATTTCATATGAGGTATTGGTAACGAATGCCTCTGAGATATCACCCAGGCGGTTAACCGGCAAAGCTGTTTCATTAACAGTAATCCCAGCTTCGCGGGCCAGGCAAAGAACATTTTTCCTGGTAATTCCGGCAAGTACTTTCTCTGATTCGGGATGTGTACAGAGCATGTCATCAATTACAAAGAATACGTTAGAATGGGCACACTCGGTAATCACATCATCACGTATAAAAATGCATTCGAGCGATCCGCATTCCATTGCCTCCTGAAAGCTCAGGATGTTGGGTAAAAGTGAAACCGATTTGATATCGCACCTGGCCCATCTTGTATCCTTCAGCAGAATAGTATGAATACCTGATGATATAAGATCTTTCTCAGGATGGAATGACCGTGCATAAGCATAAACAGTAGGAGGTATATCAGGTGACGGGAACGCATGCGAGCGTTTGGCAACACCCCTGGTGACCTGCAGGTAGACAAGTACAGGAAGATCATTCAGGTTATTACGTTCTATAAGCTCCTGAGCTACTGAGGGAAATGAATCCGCCTCAGGCCATGCTAATCGTATTTCCCCCATGCTTCTTTTCAGCCTTGCCATATGGCCCTCCATGTCATAAAAGAATCCCTCGTACCATCTTATTACTTCATAAACACCATCGGCAAAAAGAAATCCACGGTCATCAGGACTGATATGGATCTGTTCATGGGGAAGGTAGTTGCCATTAAAGTATGCTATTTCCATATTTATTTATTTTTACCCCCCATCCCCTCCCGACCGCAGGTCGGGAGGGGATGGGGGGTAAAGTCGGTTCAATAATTTCAATCTTATAATCAATTTTCTCCCTTGCATTTTCCGGTGATGAAGCATTGCCGCAGGCGGCCTGTACAAAAAGTGATGCTCCAAGTACGGTGGTCTCTTTTTGGTCAATGATTTTTACCGGAACTCCAGTATAATCTGCCCTCAACCTGTTCCACAACCTGTTCTTTGAACCGCCTCCAACACAAAGGATGCTTTCAGTTTTAAAACCTCCGGCTTTTTCAAGAGCTGTTTTTCCCTCATTAAGCCTCTCAGACAGAGATTCAAGCATTGCCCTGTATATCTCGTCACGGGTTGATTCCATTGTAAGCCCAATTATCTGACCTGCCGGCTTGCCTTTCAACTCCTCATAGAATTTTGGAATCACCTTTACTCCCTTACACCCTGCAGGAACCTTTTCGGCACCAGATATCATCACCTCATAAACATCATTAGTGATGTCACTGTAAAGATTTTTTCTTGCCCATTCGAGCACACCGGAAGCAATCCATTGATTGCCTATATTATACAACCCGGGACGTGAATCAAGCTCTGTGGTAATTGACATATCAAGTTGTTCTTTGCCTGATTTGTATTTTTCCGATCTTACCATGAGGATCTCCCATGTACCTGAACTGAGTACCGGTTGATTCCGTTCAGCTCCTGAACCGAAAATGGCAAACTGTGTGTCATGACCGGTTGCAACAACAGGAATATCCTTCGGTATTCCTGTCTTCGAAGATGCCACAGAATGGATTTTACCTGTGATTGTCCCTGCTTCGACTATATTGCCAAACTTTTCTGGCGGGAAACCAATGCTGTCAGTTATCGTCTTAGAGAGTTTACGGAAGGATAGACTTGTCATCATTGATGTCCCTGCCATGGTGGTATCGTTAACCATTTCGCCGGTCAGGAAGTAAGAAAAGATTGATGGCAAAAAGAGGAACATGTGGCTTTTCTCAATGAGAACGGGTCTTTGTTCCAAAAACCAGATCAACTTGTTTATTGTATTAAATGTAAAAGGAAGAACACCGCACTCGTGGTAGAGATCAGTGAGAGGAATATATTTCCCGATAT
>CAZKWD010000039.1:0-10907 GCA_964556175.1 uncultured Rikenellaceae bacterium | reverse complement strand
ATTCTCGTTTTTCTTACCGACAATAGCCACAATTTTTGTGGTTCCTATGTCGATAGCTGCTACATACTGTTCCTTGTTGTTCATATGATTTAAATATGGTTTCTCATTATCGTCTTCTGCATACTATCTGGTCCCTGAATTCAAGGTTTATCAATGAGTATTTTTCCCATCCGACTTCAGGGAGTACTTTTTCATAAAAAGCTTCGAGGTTTCTCATCTTATCTTTATAGTTTTCAAATGTCCCCAGGTGTACTGTGTGATTTCCTACACGGGGAATAAGGTCAATCTCATTTTTTCCGCTTACATAAATCTGGTCAATCTGGGCTGACCAGAAACTGTCGCCTCTTATATAATCTACAAAATGATAAACATCTTTCAGAATTGTGTTTTTTATGGTTGTATCGAGTATACTTACACTATCGAGCATTGCCGGAGTAATATCAATGTTTCCCTGAATGATATGGAGGCGAGGGTTGTAGAGATTTCTTCTCCTGAACAAATAACCATCTTCATCAATAAAAAAATCGCCTCCCTCATCGGGAATCACTCTCATTATGGGGTTCCGCTGATTAATATACACATGCAAAGTACCGTCAATTGCAGTGTAAACCTCTGCCTCCTTCAGTTCCTTCAGGGTCTTTATCCTTCCCTCAATATCAGTGATTGGTATATCTCTTAGCGGGCGGCCAAGTATCTTACTGCTGCTCCCATAAACCAGACTCATCAGGTGTCTTTTTGTAACAAAATGATAATCAGATGAGTCTGTAATATTTATCAATATCCTTGTGCAGGGTCCGGAATTTGCCGAGGCAGCAAAGAAGAAGGGTATTATTATCATGTATAATACCGGTATAATAAATAATATCTTTGCAATCTTCCTGATCATTTCACAGCCTCTCTTTTTAATTTCTCCTCAATGGGATCCGCAAGTCTGTCAATATCGCCTGCACCTATTGTTGCAAGTACATCAAGCATTTTTACATCCAGTTTCCCCGGTATTTCTTCCATTGCAAGGAGTTTTTTCCTTTCAAGCTTCATTTTATTAAGTATCAATTCGGATGAGACTCCGGGGATGGGTTTTTCGCGCGCCGGATATACAGGAAGCAGGATAGCTTCATCCAGTTCATCAAGGGCAGCGGCAAAACCATCGGCATGATCCAGGGTGCGTGAGAATAGATGGGGCTGGAATATCCCCGTTATTTTCCTTCCGCTGAAATATTCACGCAGCGACGTTATGCAGGCCTTTATCTCCTCGGGATGATGTGCATAATCATCAACATAGGCCAGCCCCGGAAGGTTAACCCTTATATCGAATCTACGCCTGACACCACGGAAAATTGTCATCCCTTTCCGTATCTCATCTTCAGATACACCGCAAAAAAGGGCAATTGCAATAGCGGCTGTCATGTTTTCAATATTTATTATCCCGGGAAACGGAAAGTGCAGATCCTTAATTAACCTGTCAGGCGTTTTCAGACTGAACAGGTAATAATCGCCTTTGTGATCAACATCGGAGTACCTGAAATCTGCATCCTGATCATGTCCGTAAGTATAGCATGTCACTCCCTCCGGACAAATTATTATATTTTTTATCGCATTGTTAATGATAATAAGTCCCTTCTGTCTTACCTTACTGCAGAATTCATTGTAGGCGGCTATCATTGTTTCGTGATCACCATAAATGTCAAGATGGTCGGCATCCACAGAAGTAACGACTGCCATAAGGGGACTCAACCGGTGAAAGGATCTGTCAAATTCATCTGCTTCCATAACGGTATATCTTCCTTCGCCGGTCAGTAGATTTGAATCATAGTTTTTTGATATTCCACCAAGAAAGGCAGAGCAATCAATTTTTGACTGCTTCAGCAGGTGTGCGATCATCGTCGATACTGTTGTCTTTCCATGGGTGCCTGCTACTGCTATTGTATCGGTTTTTAATGATATCTCTCCCAGTATCTCTGATCTCTTATAAAGCCCGTAACCATTCTCCCTGAAGTGGCTCAATATGTTGTTTTCAAAAGGTATTGCGGGAGTGTATATAACAAGAACTCTCTCTTTTCCGGTTATTTCCCTGAAAAGCGGAGGTATTTGGGTTATTTCATCCTTATATGTAATATCGCAGCCTGATGCGGCAAGTTTATCAGTTATACTTCCTGACGATTTGTCATAACCCGCAATGGTAAATCCTCCCTTTCTGAAATACAAAGCCAGGGCACTCATTCCTATCCCTCCTATACCGACAAAATATAATCCTTCTATGTTTCTGAAATCAATCATTTACCTGCCAGTTTAAGTATTTCCCGTGCTATCCTGATATCCGCATCGCTATCGGCCATCGTTTTGATATTCATTGACAAAGCTGATCTGCGGCCTTTATCCTCAACCAGTTTAACTATCTCATCCATAAGGCATTCTACTGCATCATCATCAGTAACTATTACTGCCGCATTTCTCTGGTACAGGGCCTGTGCATTCCGTGTCTGGTGATCTTCAGCCACATTGGGTGAGGGGACAAGGATCACCGGTTTACCCACAAGACACAATTCAGAAATGGTTCCTGCGCCTGCCCTGGAAACAATGATATCAGCAGCAGCAAAAGCATAGTCCGTCCTGTTTATGAAATCATGTACTTTAATAGTATCGCCTCCGGAGATATTCACAAGTGCATTTACATTTTCATAATAGAGTTTCCCGGTCTGCCACAGCCACTGATACCCCGACTCTTTCATCCTTTCTATATTTCCCGAAAGGCTTTTATTGATTGTTCCTGCCCCAAGAGATCCGCCCAGAACAAGTATCACCGGTTTGTTTTTATCGACATTGAAAAATGTGTCTGCCTCATCACTGAGAGATTCAAGGTTATCGAAATTGTGTCTTACAGGATTTCCTGTTTTGATTAGTTTTTCTGCGGGAAAGTATTTTTCCATACCGTCATAAGCAACGCAGATGACTGAAGCTTTTTTTGCAAGCAGCTTGTTGGTAATACCGGCATAGCTGTTTTGTTCCTGTATAAGAGTAGGTATTCCCATTCTTCCCGCCTTTCTCAGTACCGGGCCGCTAGCATAGCCTCCGACGCCCACAACCACATCAGGATTGAATTCTTTGATCAGTTTTCTGGCTAGAAACATGCTTTTAACAAGCTTATAGAGCACTACAAAATTCTTTGGTGTCAGACTTCTGTAAAAACCTGCAACGGGTAGTCCGATTATTTTGTATCCGGCGGCAGGGACCTTTTCCATTTCCATTCTTCCTTCAGCGCCGACAAAAAGTATCTCAGCCCCGGGATCCATTCTCATCAGGGCGTTTGCTATCGAGATAGCCGGAAATATATGTCCCCCGGTACCTCCGCCGCTTATTATGATCCTTTTATTACTTTGCCGGTTCATATATCCTTTCTCCTTCATCAATTATCTCTTCCTCAGGGAGTTCTTCTTGCCTGATCCGGGCATTTACCACCCTGCTGACACTCAATATTGCCCCTATTGAAAAACTCATAACAAGTACTGATGTTCTTCCCCAGCTGACCATGGGGAGTGTCTGGCCGGTAACAGGGAAAAGGCCTACTGCCACCAGCATATTAAGCATTGCCTGGATCACTATCATCACGGTAAGTCCCAGCACCATATATGCCGGGAATGCTGTCTCACATTTTTTTGCAATCGTTATTGCCCTGAACAGCAGTATCATATATGCAAATATCAGCGGGATTGCTCCCAGGATGAGTCCATATTCTTCAATTATTATTGCAAAAATGAAATCGGAATTTGATTGCGGTAACATATTGCGCTGGGTGCTTCTGCCGGGAGCCTTCCCGAAGAGGCCGCCGGTTGATATAGCTATTTTTGCCTGGTTCGACTGGTAATTACTGTCCGCACCAGCATCAGCTGAAAAGAAATTCTCAATCCTGTTTTTCCATACCTCCACCCTGTTATCCTTCGTTACCGCGGTAAGTACCAGGGCAAATAGTACAACGCCTGCTACTGCCATCCCGATATAAGCCAGCAGGAATTTGAAGGGTACTCTTCCTATATACATTATTATGATGCTTATCCCAAAGATCATCATTGCTGTTGAAAGGTTCTCGGGCATGATGAGAGCACATATCACAGCAACAGGTACCATAAAGTATTTTGTCACCAGGATAAAATCATTCAGTTCATTCTGATATTTTGCCAGTGTTCTTGCGAGATAAAGTACCAGGGCGACTTTTGCTATGTCGGAGGTTTGAAGCCTGAATCCGGTACCCGGAATTATCAGCCAGCGTGTCGCTTCGTTAATCCTGGCGCCAAAAATAAGTGTCAGGACAAGCAATCCTGCAGCCACTATAAGTATCAACCCGGCCATCGCAGAATAGATCCTGTAAGGAAGGTAATGTACCACTACTATAATTACCAGTCCTAACAGGAGCATAATAAACTGGCTTCTGAGAAAATAGGTTGTATTACCACCATAGTTTTTAAATGCTATCCCCACCGAAGAACTGTATACCGCAAGCAGGGAATAAACCATAAAAAGGGCTACAAGGCCCCATATGACCCTGTCGCCTTTAAATGTTCTTGTCAGCCAGCCCTTCTGCATTTCAAAACCTCTTAAAGATTACGTACCGCAGCCTTAAACTGACGGCCGCGATCCTCATAATTGTTAAACAGGTCAAAACTTGCACATGCAGGTGAAAGCAGAACAGTATCACCTTTCTTTGCCAGGTAATAAGCTGATCTGACAGCCTCCTCCATTGATGCAGTTTCAACGATTGTCGGTACGACATCAGTGAATGCTTCAAGGATCTTTTTGTTTTCCTTCCCGAGGCAGACTACAGCCTTTACCTTTTCCTTCACGATTGGCAATAACTCGGAATAATCATTCCCCTTGTCTATACCTCCCACTATCCAGACGATATGTGTTTCCACACATTCAAGAGCATACCATGTTGAATTTACATTTGTTGCTTTTGAATCATTAATGAAATTAATGCCGCTCACCTTAATTACCGGTTCAAGGCGATGTTCAACTCCCTGAAAATCAGCGAGGCTTTCTCTGATGGTATCCTTCCGGATACTCAGCACTTTGGCTGCAATTGCAGCTGCCATCGAATTATAGGTGTTGTGACGGCCTTTTAGCGCCAGTTCATGAATAGTCATAAGGTTGGTTTTATATTGGTAATCAATTATCATTTTATCTTTTTCTATGTATGAAGCCATGTTTTTCTTTGAGGCAGCCGAAAATGGAAGAAGTATCATTCCCGGATTTCTTTCTGACAATTCTTTCGAGATTATGGGATCATCGGCCCAGTAAACCAGGAAATCAGATTTTGTCTGGTTCTGTATGATCCTGAACTTTGAGTCAATATATTTCTGAAGTGTGTATCCGTACCTGTCGAGATGATCGGGTGTAATATTCAACAGCACTGCTATTTCCGCCCTGAATTTGAACATTCCGTCAAGCTGGAAGCTGCTCAGTTCGATTACATAATAGTCATGATCACCTTCAGCCACAGCCATTGCAAAACTGTTTCCCACATTTCCTGCCATTGCAACATTCTTACCTGCCTTCGTGAGTATGTGGTAAATAAGGTTTGTGACAGTTGTTTTTCCATTACTGCCTGTAACACAAATCTTTACGCCTCGTGCATATCTCCCGGCAAATTCAATCTCGGAAATCACGGGTATCTCTTTTTTATGAAGCTTTCTGATCAGCGGCATATCTTCCCGGATACCCGGACTCTTTATCACCTCACCGGCTGTCAGTATTTCATTCTCGGTATGTTTTCCCTCTTCCCACCTTATCTTACCCTCCTCAAGGATATCCCTGTATTTTTCCTTTATGGTACCGTTGTCGGAAACAAAAACATCAAATCCCTGCTTCTTTGCAAGAACTGCCGATCCTGCACCGCTTTCCCCTGCTCCCAGTATTACTATCTTCTTCTTCATTCAACTATCTTATCTTCAGAGTAACTATGCTGAACACTGCCAGTATTATTGCCACAATCCAGAAACGTATCACAATTTTAGGCTCCGGGTATCCTTTTTTCTGATAATGGTGATGAAGCGGAGCCATTTGAAATACTCTCCTTCCGGTCCCGTATTTTTTTCTTGTCCGTTTAAACCAGCCAACCTGTATCACCACCGACAGGTTCTCAACCAGGAATATGCCGCACAGAATAGGGATAAGCAATTCTTTCCTTATCACTATTGCAAATACTGCGATGATCCCGCCAAGGGCAAGACTGCCTGTATCTCCCATAAATACCTGTGCCGGGTATGAATTATACCAGAGGAAGCCGATAGTGGCCCCGATAAATGCGCTTGCAAAGATTACCAGCTCCTCAGTCTGAGGTATGAACATTATATTGAGGTAATCGGCATAAATGATATTACTCGAAACATAAGCCAGTATTCCGAGCGCTGCACCTATAATTGCAGAAGTACCGGTAGCGAGTCCATCAAGACCGTCGGTCAGGTTAGCCCCGTTAGAAACGGCTGTAAGAATAAAAACGATTATTGCGATAAAAACCAGCCATGTCCAGGGCTGTCTGTGATCTTTGTCAATAAAGGCAACAAGCCAGGCATAATCAAACTCATTGTCTTTCACAAACGGTATTGTCGTCTTTGTGGATTTCCTTTCCATGGGGATCTCAGCCCTTGAGGATTCAGGCATCGAAGATTCGACCATCTCTGTTCTTTCCCCTGCCGTAAGATCTGATATGCTCACTTTTTCAATTATCCTCACATTATCACTGAAAAAAAGTGTAAGACCTACAATTATTCCCAGCCCGATCTGACCTGCTATTTTAAATTTACCGGCGAGTCCTTCCTTGTTCTTTTTGAATATTTTTATATAGTCATCGAGGAAACCTATTGCTCCAAGCCACACTGTTGTCAGCAGCATAAGCAGCACATAAACATTATCGAGTTTTGCAAAAAGAAGGGTGGGGATCAGTATCGATGCCAGTATAATAAGTCCGCCCATCGAAGGGGTTCCTTTTTTCTGATACTGTTCTTCCAGTCCGAGATCCCTGACAACCTCCCCGGCCTGTTTCTTCTTAAGGAACATGATTATCCTTTTCCCTATCATCATTGAGATGAACAGGGATGTAATAACCGCAGCGGCCGATCTGAACGATATATATGCAAATACCCCTGCTCCCGGGACATTCAGTTTTTCAAGGTATTCAAACAAATAATAGAGCATCTTTAAATATTTTTATTTCTGTAACAGGGTCTTTTTAAGTTCCTTCCTGTCGTCAAAATGATGTTTCACTCCGTTTATCTCCTGGTAAGGTTCATGTCCTTTACCTGCCACAAGTATCACATCACCCGGCGAGGCGAGCAGTACTGCGGTTTTAATTGCTTCGCGCCTGTCAGCAATCCTCACTGTTTTCTTCTTCAGTTCAGGCGTTAAACCCTTTCCCATATCGTCAAGTATCTTCTCCGGATCTTCTGTCCGGGGATTATCAGAAGTAAGTATCAGTTTTGTACTTCCTTCCGCTGAGATGGATGCCATTTTTGGTCTTTTACTTTTATCGCGATCACCTCCTGCACCTACTACGGTGATCAGCTTAACATTACCTCCCCTGATTTTATTTATTGTCCCGATAACATTGATGAGAGCATCAGGCGTATGGGCATAATCAACAATCCCGGTAATTCCTTCAGGTGATCTGATTACTTCAAGCCGGCCCGGTATAGTTCCAAGGTTACTCAGGATAGTCAGGACTTCTTTCCTCTGTGCCCCCAGGAGCTCTGATGCAGCACATACGGCAAGAAGATTCGAGGCATTATAATCACCGATAAACCTTGTCCAGACCTCCTCTCCCATTATTCTGAGCCCCATTCCTTCAAAACTTTGTTCAATTATCGCACATCTGAAGTCTGCCATACCCCTCATGGAAAATGTATATGGCCTGGCCTTGCAGTTCTGAAGCATCACATTGCCATTTTTATCATCTGCATTAATGAGGACAAATGCTTTTGGCGTCAGAGAGTCGAACCAGCTTTTTTTCGCTGCCAGGTAATTGGCGAAGGTTTTATGATAATCAAGATGATCGTGTGTCAGGTTTGTGAATATTGCCCCGGCAAACTCCAGCCCCGCAACCCGCTGCTGATCAGCAGAATGCGAGCTTACCTCCATAAATGCATAGCCACATCCTGCTTGTGTCATCTCCCATAACAACCTGTTTAGCTGTACAGGATCCGGGGTAGTATGTGTGGCCGGAAGTTCCCGGTCAATTATATAATTACATATTGTAGAGAATAGGCCGCATTTATAGCCGAGCCCGCTAAACATCCTGTAGAGAAGGGTGGCAATGGTGGTCTTGCCATTAGTACCCGTTACACCTATCAGTTTTAAATTGGATGAAGGTCTCCCATAGTAATTTGAGGAGGCCTGCCCCAGGGCTCTGGCTGAACTGGCAACCTGTATCCAGCATACATTTTTATCGCAATTACCGGGAAGCTTTTCACAAATGATTGCCAATGCACCTGATTGTACGGCATCTGTAATAAAGTCATGTCCGTCAGTTTTGGTTCCCTTAACAGCAACGAACAATGATCCTTTCCTTACATTACGGGAGTCAAACACGATATTTTCAATTTCTCTCATCCTGTCTCCCGTAAAGGACACAACCTCTATTCCGGATAATATTTTTTCAAGCCGTACCATATCACATATTAAGCTCCAATGAGACAATCTGTCCCTCAAAATATCTTGCACCATGTGAGGGTGATTGTCTGAGGACTTTCCCCTTCCCTCTGTATCTGACTCTGTAGCCTGAATTTTCAAGCAGGAATATTGCATCCCTGAGGCTCATTCCGCGGACATCGGGAACCAGTCCCTCTTTGATATTCAAGCCTACAAGCCTTACCGTGTCTCCTCTCTCTCTTGTTGCCACCCATTCGGTATTTGCTGTTCGTCTGTACCTTACATCCATCTGCCTGAGAACCTCATTAATATCTTCCCTGTATCCGTTACCTGCATCCGGTGCAGATGCAATATTGTCATCCCTCTTCTCCTCACTGTAATCCCTGAAGAAATTTGTTGCATATATCTTGTCGGAGATCTCCTTAAACACTGCTCCTGCCACCAGATTTCCGTAATAGACACCATTGGAGGGTGCATTAACCACAACTATACAGGAATAGAGAGGATTTTCTGCCGGGAAATAGCCTGCAAAGGATGCCTGATAGGAGATCCTGGCTCCTGACCTGTAACCTGATTTACCCATAGCTATCTGGGCAGTTCCCGTTTTTCCTGCAATTCTATAATTGGCATTATTAAGGTTTATTGCTGTTCCGTGTTCAACAACGCCCTCCATCATTTTTTTTGCTTTTTTTATGGTTGAGCGTGAAGCTATAGAGTTAATAATCACATCAGATTCATATCTTTTTATCACAACTCCATTTCGCATTACAGCTGTAACAAACCGTGGTTTCATCATCCTTCCATTATTTGCTACAGCGTTGTAGAATGTAAGTATCTGCAGAGGTGTCATCTGAACCTCATATCCGTGTGACATCATTGGCAATGAGAGTCCCGACCAGAGTTTATCTCCCGGATATCTTATCAATGGTTCTCCCTCGCCCATAATCTGGATGTTGAGCTTTTCATTCAGCTTCATTGCATAGAGCCGGTCAACGAAATCTTTCGGGTTATCCTTATAATGCTCATAAATAAGCTTTGATGTCCCTACGTTTGATGATTTTTCGAATATCTCTTTTACTGTAAGTTTGCCATATCCCTCCTTGCGGGTGTCCCTTATTACCTTATTATAGAATCTTACGCTTCCCGCACCTGTGTCAACTATATCGCCGGTATCGATCACCCCATCTTCGAGAGCTGCTATCATCACCGGAAGTTTAAATGTTGATCCCGGTTCGGTGCTTTCTGCAATAGCATAATTATAGGATTCATGGTATCTCCCGTCTTTTCCCTGTTCCAGGTTAACTATTACCCTAATGTCGCCCGTTGCTACTTCCATAACTATAGCACATCCATGGTGAGCATTATGCTTCTTCAGCTGAGTCATAAGCGCAAATGATGCAACATCCTGTAAATCAACATCAATTGTTGTTACGATGTCATTGCCATCCTCAGGCTGGACGCTGCCAGTCACATCTACTGTTATCCAGTCTCCTCCTGTAAGTCTTTGCATTATGACGACTCCGTTCTTTCCTGCAAGTTCCTTATCAAAAGAACCCTCTATTCCGACCTCTGTACCTTCATCTCCAAGATTGAGGTATCCGATGGTTCGGGCAGCGAGTTCATTATTGGGAAGTATTCTCCGGTTTTCGGCCTGGGCAACCATTCCTCCTCCGTACTGCCCCTCTCTGAATATTGGCAGTTCCCTGAGTCTTTGAAGTGTCTGGTAATCCACCCTGCGTTTGATCAGGAAATAGCGGTCGCCCCTTTTGCGTGCCTGGGTTATTACTGCCTTCCATGCAGAGGCTGATCTCTCACCCAGTATCCTTGCCAGTCCTGCAGATAATCCATTTATGCCGTTTGACCACGTCTCCTCTGCCATGCCGGTACTCCTGGTATCCATGTATATCGTATAATACGGGACAGAGCTTGCCAGAAGGCGTCCGTCATGGGCAAGAATATCGCCACGGTTTGCAGGCATTTCTGCTGTCTTGTATATGAATTTCTCGCTCATGCCTGCCCATTTGCCATGTTCTACTACCTGGAGTATCAGGATACGCACAAGAATAGCAACTGCAATGATGACTATCGCAAAATATACTATGCCGCTGCGCAATACTATTTCATCCCTTACTGCCATTGCCTGACTATTTGTCCACCAGTAACTTGTATGGAGGTATTTTCAGCTCTTCAAGTTTAAGTCCCCTCTCCCTGACCAGTCTGTATACCTCTGATTGTCTGCTCACATACATCAGGTCGGCCGAGGTGGAAAG
>CAZKWD010000038.1:3914-10925 GCA_964556175.1 uncultured Rikenellaceae bacterium | reverse complement strand
AAGCATAAAGGAGCATTTGAAATAGATATTCACAATAAGAAATTATTTATCAGTATCTCTTTTACCACGGAGAACACGGGTTTGCACGGATTTTTACTCCGTGACTATTCCGTGTACCTCCGTGAAATCCGTGGTAATAATTTTTAATAGTATTAACATAAAGTTTTACAGATTATTATTATCGCTATTCCCTGTAGTCAAATAATATTTAAAATATTACTTTTGTAATCCAAACTGAATAAGTAAGTTATGATAAGGACCATAAATATCTCAATTCCTTATAAGGAATTTGATACTATTAAGGAGCTTGAATCTTCAGACCGCGAACTACTCTTGTCTGCAATGGAAGCAGCAAAAAATGCTTATGCTCCATATTCAGGATTCAAAGTAGGAGCTGCAGTAAGGCTTGAGAGTAATAAAATAGTAAATGGAACAAATGTTGAAAATGCCGCTTTTCCCTCGGGTATATGTGCCGAACGAACGGCCCTGTCGGGAGCATCTTCAAATTATCCCGGTGATAATCCTGTAGCATTAGCTTTGGCTGCAATATATGAACAGGAGTTGTCACAAGAACCTGTCTCCCCATGCGGTAACTGCCGCCAGGTAATTGCTGAAGAGGAAACAAGGAACGGAAGAAGTATCAGGATCATCCTGGGCAGCAAAAATAAAATTCGAGTTATTGAGAAGGGAAGTGATCTCCTGCCGCTTCAATTCAGCAGGGATGATCTACCGGTCACTCCTCGCTGATAATCAGCTGAAAGCCTGCTCCGTGTATGTTCTTAATATTCAGACGGGGATCATCTGACAGCATCTTTCTGAGCTTGGTTATATAAACATCCATACTGCGGGCAGTAAAATAATCGTCGTTACCCCATATTTTTTTAAGAGCCATCTCTCTGCTGATAAGAGCATTAGGATTAGCAGCAAGAAGTTCAAGCAACTGAGCCTCCTTAGGCGACAGTTTCTTTTCCTCATCACCTGAAGTAAGCGTCCTGAGCTTTGCATTGAAAGTGAATTTTCCTATTTCAAAAATATCCTTTATACCGCTTTGAAAATCACTGCGGGCGACTATTGCACGTATCTTGGCAAGGAGGATATCGGTATCAAAAGGCTTTGTGATATAATCATCACCTCCAACTCCATATCCCATGAGGACATCGTCTTTCAGCTTTTTAGCTGTCAGAAATATAATCGGTACTTTATTATTGATCAGTCTGATCTCGTGTGCAATAGTAAATCCGTCAACATGCGGAAGCATCACATCGAGTATACAAATATCAAAAAGGCCTCTTCTGAAATGGTCAACGGCATATTTCCCGTCATCGACCCAATCTACGGAAAAGTCGTTTATCTCGAGGTATGATTTAAGTACTGATCCAAAACTCAGGTCATCCTCTACAAGGAATATATTAACAGGCTTTATGTTCATTTCCCGTTCTCCGGTTTAAATGGTAAAAATACTACAAACCGGCTTCCTTTCCCAGGTTCGCTGTCAACTTTTATTTCTCCCTTATGGGCATCGACTATGGCCAGGGCATAATTTAACCCCAGACCGAATCCTTTTACATCATGCACATTACCTGAGGCTTGCCGGTAAAACCTTTCAAAAATCCTGTTCTGAACGCTCTTGCTCATGCCAATCCCCTTATCAGTTACCGACATGATTATACCTTTTTCATTATTCTTTGTTTCAATAAGTATTTCAGGAGCTCCCTCCGAGTATTTTATTGCATTGTCGAGCAGGTTGTTGATAAGATTTATAAGATGATCATGATCACCATAAATATCTGGTTGAGAGGCATTAAGATTGAGCTTTATGGTGCCGTTTCTCTGCAAAAGAAGTATCTCAATAATCTCTACTGTACGTTCTATAACAGTATGAAGAGAGAGTTTTTCGAATCTGAATTCTATTTCCTTCTTGTCGAGCGAGGCAATCTGCAGAATCGTTTCTACCTTCTTATTCATTCTGCTGTTTTCCTTTTTTATCATACTGATGAAATGCCTGATACTCGATTCATCACCAATTACTTTTGAGTTTGTTATGGTATCTGCAGCAAGTGATATAGTGGAAATAGGAGTTTTAAATTCGTGAGTCATATTGTTTATAAAATCTGACTTCATCTCCGATATTTTTTTTTGACGAATTATGAAGAAGAGACTCAGTGCAAATGTTGCCAGAATTATAAGTGAAAAAAGAAGCGATCCGCCCAATATTCCCACCATCGACCCCAGTATATAGTTTGTGCGTTCAGGGAAGACAACTGACAGTACCAGATCCTGACGAATTAAATTATCCGGGAATAAACGCACCTGATAATTGCTTTTCAGGAAATCATTTTTACTCGACTGCTTATAAGTGCCTTCAGTTACCACACCGTTTCTTATAAGTGCAAATTCGAAGGGCGTCTGAATATTTGAAAACATCAATGAACGTTTCAGCGCATAATCAATTGCCTGATTATCAAGTTCCAGGGTCTTTTCCCATTGATATACTTCAGAGATCATCTGCTCGCTCATATTCTGAAATTCATCCTGTCGTCTTCGAACCCACTCAATGAATTCTTTCGGCCTCACATATACTGAGCCGACATTATTTGCAACAACATCTCCGCTTTGTATAATAGTTATGCTGCCCGGATCATCAGTAGAGGTCACTATATAAGCAACCGAATCGGATGTAAAGGTAGTATCATGAGTTATAATCACCGGGGTTTCCCCGGGATTCCCGGTAACCGATTGATTTGTTATTCTGAGGCTGAAATTACCGTCACTTCCCATTGAATAACTTTCTATATTCATATAGCCTGAAATGACAGCATCTTCATTTACATGTTCAATGGGCTCTTTCAGCAGATAATCATTGAAGAAACTCATCTTTCGTGACGATTCTATGGATTGTGCTGCATCATTTATGCTTGTTCCTACCCAGGCATCGAAACTATCGTTACGGATTTTTATCGCATTTCTGATCCATATCAACTGAACCCAGATGATGCCAACAATTGAAAAAAGCATCATAAAGATGAGTCCTATGAATTTCTTTCTGCTCATGCCGCAAATTTAACTTATCACAATAATAATAATACATGTTTTAACTTTTCATTAACTCTTATTAACCAGAAATTAAACGTATAATGCAGGTAATGAAGTAATTTTGATCTGAATCAAAACCAGCATACCATGAAAAGAATTGGCAAAACCCTGCTTTTAATACTGATTATATTCTCGGTTCCTCTTGCCATGGCTTCAGGCCAGGAAAAGAAGACAGAAAAGAAATAATTCCGATTAATAAATACCTCACCCCAAACCCCTCTCCCAGAGTGAGAGGGGCTTTTTAATGATATATAGAGTTTTACTGGGGGAATGAGGTCGATGATCCTATGAGAAGAGCCTATCCCGCGAATCCGCTAAATGGTGGAGAAGCGGAAGGTAAGGGGGTGAGTACATGTAAGTCAATTACTATAATGAAATTTACGCCAGATATCCGTTTCCGGAGAAGGGGCTGTTATCACCAGCTTCTCTTTCTTTACAGGATGTATAAACTCCACTCTCCTCGACATGAGGCTGATTCCTCCATCAGGATTGGATCTTGGGTAACCATATTTAAGATCACCCTTTACCGGGCACCCAATCTTTGCCAGCTGAGCCCGTATCTGATGATGACGTCCTGTATGTAGCTGTATTTCAAGCATATAATAGCGGTCCACCCTGCCTGCCAGTTTATAAGTAAGACTCGCCTCTTTAGAGCCCTTTACTTCGTTATCATATACAAATGTCTTATTCTGTTTTTCGTTTTTCTTGAGGTAATGTGTAATAGTAGCTTCATCAGCCGGGGGTCTTTCCCGTACAATAGCCAGATAGGTTTTTTTCACCTGGCCGGTTCTGAACATCTCATTAAGCCGTGTCAGTGCTTTGGATGTTCTTGCATAAATAATTACACCGCTCACCGGCCTGTCAAGCCTGTGTACCACACCGAGAAATACAGCGCCGGGCTTGTTGTATTTCTGAGCGATATATTTTTTTACTTCTGTATCAAGGGATGCATCTCCTGTTTTGTCTCCCTGGGAAAGGTCAGATGATCTTTTGTTAACCGCAATGATATGATTGTCTTCGTATAGTATGTCAGGCATGACTAGTACTGTTCCTTTTCATTGGGAAACTGAAGTGTTCTCACATCATTGATATAGTTTTGGACGGCGCCTTTTATTTCTGCATAAAGGTTATGATATCGCCGCAAAAACCTTGGCGAGAATTCCTGTGTTATCCCGAGCATATCGTGAAGAACAAGTACCTGTCCGTCTGTTTTTGGTCCGGCCCCTATCCCTATTACCGGCATTTTGAGATGGCTTGTAACCTCCTCAGCCAGCTTTGCAGGTATCTTTTCAAGCACTACCGCAAAACATCCCAATTTTTCGAGAAGTTTGGCATCATCCATCAGGCGGATTGCCTCTTCCTCTTCTTTTGCCCTCACAACATATGTCCCGAATTTATGAATAGCCTGAGGTGTAAGTCCAAGATGTCCCATCACAGGAATACCGGCTGACAGTATCCTCTCAATCGATTCCTCAATCTGCTGTCCACCTTCAAGCTTCACTGCCGATGCTCCTGTTTCTTTCATGATCCTTATTGAGGATATCAACGCTTCCTTCGAATTGCCCTGATATGTTCCGAATGGCAGATCAACAACCACCAGGGCTCTTTTTACTGCTCTTACAACCGATGCGGCATGATAGATCATGTTATCGAGTGTAATCGGAAGGGTTGTATCAAACCCTGCCATCACATTCGATGCTGAATCGCCAACAAGGATGACATCAATCTCTGCTTCGTCAAGTATCTTCGCAATGGAATAATCATAAGCTGTGAGCATTGCGATCTTCTCACCTTTAAGCTTCATCTCATTAAGGACATGAGTGGTAACCTTTTTTACAGTCTCGTGTATCGACATAATGGCTAATATGTTATTACAGATCACAAAGGTATTAATTTCTTTTAATTCTGTCAGTTTGGAAAAGTATCACTGTCTTTTTGTCATATATTCCGAATGGCATAATCATTGCATAAAAAGTATAATCAAATTAGAAACATTGTAAATAATTATAAAATGGGAAAGATTATTGGTATAGATCTGGGAACTACAAACTCATGTGTCTCTGTTATGGAAGGCAATGAACCTGTTGTAATTCCAAACAGCGAGGGAAAAAGAACCACCCCTTCAATTGTTGCCTTTGTAGATAAAGGAGAACGTAAGGTAGGCGATCCTGCTAAAAGGCAGGCTATCACCAACGCCAAAAACACTGTATACTCCATTAAGAGGTTCATGGGTGAAACATATGACAAACTTAATAAGGAGATAAAACGAGTAACCTATAATGTTGTTATGGGTGATAATAACACTCCGAGGGTAAAGATTGAGAACAGGCTCTATTCTCCCCAGGAGATATCAGCGATGATACTTCAGAAAATGAAAAAGACAGCCGAAGATTATCTTGGAACAGAGGTTACTGATGCTGTCATAACTGTTCCTGCATATTTCAGCGATTCGCAGCGCCAGGCAACAAAAGAGGCAGGAGAGATAGCCGGACTTAATGTAAAAAGGATAATTAACGAACCCACTGCTGCATCACTGGCCTACGGACTTGACAAAAAGTCGCAGGACCTTAAGATCGCCATTTTTGACCTTGGCGGAGGTACTTTCGATATTTCTATCCTTGAACTGGGTGATGGTGTTTTTGAGGTCAAATCAACAAACGGTGACACTCACCTTGGCGGCGATGACTTTGATCACCTCATCATTGACTGGATGGCTGAAGAGTTTCTGAAGGATGAAGGTATTGACTTAAGGAAAGATCCGATGGCACTGCAACGCCTGAAAGAGGCAGCTGAAAAGGCTAAAATTGAGCTTTCAAGCACAACCTCCACGGAAATAAACCTGCCTTATATTATGCCGGTTGACGGAATTCCAAAGCATCTTGTCAAAACATTGACACGTGCTAATTTTGAAAAAATATGCGACAAGCTTTTCCAGTCATGTATCCAACCATGCCAGAAAGCTCTTAATGATTCAGGCTATAAGGCATCCGACATAGATGAGGTTTTACTTGTTGGCGGTTCAACTCGTATTCCGGCTATTCAGCAGCTTGTTGAGAAATTCTTTGGTAAGGCACCTTCCAAAGGTGTTAATCCTGATGAGGTTGTCGCTGTAGGTGCAGCAATCCAGGGTGGTGTACTGACAGGAGAGGTAACGGATGTTCTGCTTCTCGATGTAACTCCTCTTTCGTTAGGTATTGAAACTATGGGGGGTGTTATGACCAGGCTTATAGAAGCTAATACAACCATACCGACCAAAAAGACAGAGGTCTTCACAACTGCAGCTGATGGACAACCTTCTGTTGAAATACATATACTCCAGGGAGAACGGCCAATAGCTTCAGGAAACAAGACAATCGGACGTTTTCATCTGGATGGCATCCCGCCTGCACCAAGAGGCGTGCCTCAGATTGAAGTGACATTTGATATTGATGCCAACGGAATTTTGCATGTAACAGCCAAAGACCGCGGTACCGGTAAGGAGCAGAGAATCAGAATAGAAGCATCTTCCGGTTTGAGTGATGATGAAATCAAGAGAATGCGGGATGAGGCACAGGCAAACGCAGAAACCGATAAACAGACAAAGGAAAAGGTCGATAAGATCAATGCTGCTGACAGTATGATATTTACAACTGAAAAACAGCTTAAGGAATTTGGAGATAAGATACCAGCTGATAAGAAACCAGCCATCGAAGATGCCCTTGCAAAACTCAAAGAGGCCCATAAAACCCAGGATGTTGAAGCTATCGACAAAGCACTGGCCGAACTGAATACAGTATGGCAGTCAGCCTCTGAAGAGATGTACAAGAACGCGCAGCCTTCAGGACAGGATGCTTCACAGCCCGGACCGGAACAGCCCGGACAGGATCAAACCGGAGATAATTCAAAATCAGGTGATGATGAAGTGACCGATGTCGACTT
>CAZKWD010000038.1:0-3814 GCA_964556175.1 uncultured Rikenellaceae bacterium | reverse complement strand
CAGAACAGGAAGCAGGGATACTGGATGAAAAAATATCCAAACGGAAGCACATTGTATGAAGGAATGTTCAAAGACGATCATCCTGTTGGTGAGTTTAAGAGATATTATGAAGATAATTCCCGGAGATCGGTTCTTATTTACAGTGATGACGGGAATGTGGCAGATGCAACAATCTATCACTACAATGGTTTTATATCATCAAAGGGAAGATACATAAACCAGATGAAAGAGGGAAAATGGAAATTCTATTCAGCATCAAGTGACGATTACCTGATCTGCGAAGAGGAATATTCGAAAAATCTGAGAAATGGCGAATCACTTAAATATTATCCTGACGGTACCGTTGCAGAAAAACTAAGCTTTATTAACGACAAACGCGAGGGTGAATGGCTGAAGTATTATCCGAACGGTAGATTATTGCTTAAATCATACTTTTCAGATGATCTGCGAAATGGAAAATTTGATGTGTGGTATGAAGACGGGATCTTAGAGATCTCCGGGTTCTATAAGCACAACCTGCGTGAAGGGGTCTGGTTCTTCTATAATGCGGACGGATCCATAAGGTATAAAATCAATTATGTTGCAGGCTATACTGACGACAACCAGATGGATATTGATGCAACAAATTTAATTAACGATCTCGAAAAGAGCAGCGTAAATGTTGCTGACCCCGAGAAAACCGGGGAAATTAGATAATGTTTGAATCAGCATTTTTAATTAAGAAAATCAAAGTAGCTGCTTTCCTGGTATTTCTCTGTACGGGCACCTTGTCATTCGGACAGGAAGTACAATACAATTATTTTTACAGGGTCTGTTTTATTGACAAGGGCGACAACCATATTGAAGACTTTCCTCCATCACAGCTACTGTCGGAAAGAGCACTGAACCGCAGAGAAAAATCAGGAATAACGGTGCCAGACATACAGGATCTTCCTGTCTTCTCAGGATATCTTGACGAGATATCATCACTCGGATTAACTCTTCACACCACATCAAAATGGATGAATACAGGACTATTTAAGACTATCATGCCTGTTGATCCTGCTCTTCTTTTAAACCTGCCATATGTGAAAGATGTTAAACTGGTAAAAAATCCTTCCCCTAAAAGCAATTATACAGACAAGCTTGATTTCCCCGTTTACCAGGCCGATACATATCCTTACGACAGGCCCATAACACTGGTCAACGGTTCCTTGCTCCATTCCTCAGTATATAACGGGACCGGAATACTGATAGCCGTGCTGGATGGTGGTTTTTTGAATGCCCACCTCATTTCTTCCCTTCAGTCCCTAAGGAACCGGAAAGGAATAAAGGGAACTTATGATTTTATTGAAAATAATGAATTCGTATATGCTTACCATAATCACGGAACTGCAGTACTTTCTGTTCTTGCCGGGCAGCTTGAAGGTCAGATTAAAGGAACTGCACCAGGGGCTGATTACCTTCTCTTCAGGACTGAAGATACAGAGAGCGAATTTTCAGTAGAAGAAGATTTCTGGGTAGCGGCAGCTGAATATGCCGACTCTGCAGGTGCTGACATAATATCCTCATCATTAGGATATTACAACTTTGACGATCCTGCTCTTAACTATAAATTCTCCGATCTGGATGGTAACAGCGCCTTCGTTACCATAGCGGCTGATATTGCTGCCTCAAAAGGGATACTGGTGATATGCAGTGCCGGCAATGAACGTAATAAAGAGTGGAAACGTATTCTGGCTCCTTCAGATGGAGACAGTGTTATTTCATCAGGTGCTGTCGACGGTAACAATGTCATATCAACATTCTCTTCAGCAGGTCCGTCGGCCGATGGAAGAGTTAAACCAGACAACACAACGATGGGTGTAAATGTTCCTGTACAGTTTGATCTTTCCCTGATAGTAAGATCGAGCGGGACCTCCTTCTCCTGCCCCGTTCTGAGCGGAATGGCAGCCTGCCTGATGCAGGCGGTACCCTCTGCAATAAATACTGAGATAATTGAGGCTCTTCACTACTCAGCCGACAGGTACACCCTCCCGGATTCTTTATATGGCTATGGGACCCCTGACATGCAAAAAACAATTATGAGGCTCCAGGATATACATGTTATCAGGCCATCGGCAGAGTTTGTTACCGGACCAAATCCGACAACAGGAGAAGTTGAGATCATTTTCAGGGAAGATCCGGGCACAATGATTATTGAGATCTTCAATACGTCGGGTGTTGCCATTTACAGGAAACAAATACCAGAGTATGCAGGCAGGACATTGAGAATACAAACCCTGAACAACAGGGGACAGGGAATCTATCTTATCAGAATAACAACGGATAATGGTATCTTTACCAATAAGATCATCAAGCTCAGCAACTGATCATGAATGAAAAACTCTCCTTATCCGAATTGCAGCTTATCATCAGAGATGCCCTCTATATGGCTCTGCCTGACATGTACTGGGTTATAGCTGAAATATCGGAGATCAAGGAAAATTATGCCGGACATTGTTATCTTGAGCTGATTGAAAAACATCCCGACGAAAAAAATGCAAGGGCACGTGTAAAAGCAATTATCTGGAGTAAGCGATACATATTTCTGAAATCATTCTTTGAGAATATTACAGGAGAAGAGCTTAAGGAGGGAATGAAAATCCTTGTCAGGATAAAGATTGAATACCATGAGCTTTATGGGTTGAGTCTTATCATCTCGGATATTGATCCTTCATTCACTATAGGTGAGATGGCATTGAAGCGCCAAATGGTCATAAAAAAACTTGAGGATGAAGGAGTCTTTACAATGAATAAAGGACTCCCCTTCCCGGTTATTCCGCAACGAATTGCCGTAATCTCTTCAAAGAGCGCAGCGGGTTATTCAGATTTTATAAATCACCTCACCACTAACAATTATGGATATGTATTTTATACAGCTCTGTTTGAAACGACAATGCAGGGAAAGGAAACAGAACAGAGTGTTATAAACTCACTTGACCGTATAGCCGGCCACATGGAAATATTTGATGTGGTTACAGTTATAAGGGGAGGCGGTTCACAGAGTGACCTGAGCTGGTTCGACAGCTATAATATTGCGTATCACATTACACAGTTCCCGCTACCGGTAATAACGGGTATCGGGCATGAAAAAGATCTTTCAGTAACTGATATGGTGGCTTTCAGATCACTTAAGACGCCGACAGCAGTAGCTGATCATCTTATTGAGTGTATTGCCGAAACCGAAACCCGGATGGAGGAGATGGTTAATGAAATAATCGACACTTCGCGAATTATAGTTGAAGAAAACCGTAGAATACTGGATACATTAAGAATGAAGCTGATACCTGTTGCAAGATTAATGGTCTCAAATCAGAAGGAGGGGCTTTCAAACAGGATAATTGAAATAATCAATTTTGGCAGGGAGTTAATTGCAGAAGCAGGATTGATACCAGCTACTCAGAAATCAAAGCTGATTTCTGCCTCAGGCTACTTTTCGACCGGAAAGAGTACATTGGTCGAAAATAAAAAGAACGAGCTGAGAAGTAAGACAATTGGTCACATAAATAAGATCCATGACAGAAACGATGGACTGGCAAACAGGCTAAAGATCCTGGATCCGGAAGGGGTTCTGAAAAGGGGGTATACAATAACCTCAATGAACGGAAAGATAATCAAAAGCGCTAAACATATTGATATTGACAGTCTTATTGACACCAAATTCAGCGATGGAAGAATAAAAAGTAAAGTAATCGAAAAGAAACAAGACAGAAGAAACAAGAAACAAGAATAAAACTATGGCAAAAAAGGTATTTTCATTCAACGAGGCAGTATCTGAAATAGAGAAGATACT
>CAZKWD010000037.1:1423-11025 GCA_964556175.1 uncultured Rikenellaceae bacterium | reverse complement strand
CCCCCGTTCCCTGAACGGCAGAATATCTTTATATAATCGATAAAATTAGACTCAGACATAAAGTAATTCGTATTTAGTCCCGCGTTAGCGGGAGGTTGGGGTGTCACATAAGCTTCTCCATATAACCAGCCAGTCTCTTGAAGATATCTTCAATAGTACCCATTCCATTAACAGGCTGATAGATACCTCTCTCGCGGCAATAATTTATTATGGGTTCTGTCTTATCTTTATAGACATCTATCCTGTTTTCAATAACTGCAGGATCTTTATCATCAGGCCTGCCTGACAGATCAGCTCTTAAGACAAGACGTTTTACCAGTTCATCATGTTCAACTTCAAGCACCAGCATGGTGTCTATTTTCATCTTTCTTTCGTTAAGCATTTTTTCGAGAGCAACGGTTTGCGCCACGGTACGCGGGAAGCCGTCGAAGAGAAATCCTGAACTGCCTTTCGTTGTATCAATCTTTTTGGCTATCATTTCAATAACCACCTCATCAGGTACAAGCTCTCCTTTCGACATTATAGAGCTCATCTTTTGGCCGAGTTCTGTACCTGCAGCTATCTCGGCCCTTAGCATATCGCCTGTAGAGAGATGAGTAAGATTGAATTTCTCAGCCAGCTTCACTGACTGTGTCCCTTTGCCTGATCCGGGAGGACCAAAAATCAAAATATTAACCATAGTAAAAAATTAAGTTTGAATTATTTAATCAATGTATAAACAGATGGCAGGTTACGTCCAAAGCCATTATAATCAAGTCCATAACCTACAACAAATTTGTTCGGGATTTCAAATCCGACATAATTTATCGGAATATCCCGGGTGTATGCCAGAGGTTTAAGAAGCATTGTTGCAATCTTAATTTCTGCAACATTTCTAATAACTAACTCATTGACAGTGCGTTCCAGTGTCGCCCCGGTATCGACTATATCTTCCACTATAATGATTTTTTTATTCTCCAGATCTTCGTTCCATCCTATTAGTTCTTTAATTGTTCCGGATGAACTGGTGCCCTGATAGGAAGCAAGTTTTACAAAAGTAATCCTGGCGGTCAGTTCAATTTTCCTGAACAGGTCGGCGGCAAACATAAATGCCCCGTTAAGTATTCCGACAAGAATAATCTCGCTGCCTGCAAAATCACGGTTTATTTGCAGCGCAATTTCATCTATTCTCTTTTTTATTGCCTGTTCAGAGATAAGTTCCCTGAACTTCTTATCAAGTATTGTAATTTCGTTCATAAGGACGGCCATTGATTATCCAGCCGGAGCGAAAATATGAAAATAATAGCTTATTTTTGTCCATGTTAGGAAGTTAAATTTAAATAAAAAATATGGAACCTCTTGTAAGTATAATAATGGGAAGCATATCGGACCTGCCAGTGATGGAGAAAACAGCACATATACTCAATGATTTCAGGATACCATTTGAAATTAATGCTCTTTCGGCACACCGGACACCGGAGGAGGTTGAAAAATTCGCAAGAAATGCTGAAAAAAGAGGAATAAAGGTAATTATTGCAGCAGCCGGGATGGCAGCTCATCTGCCGGGAGTTATCGCAGCCATGACACCCCTTCCGGTAATTGGTGTCCCAATCAAGGCTTCGCTTGAAGGAATTGATTCAATACTCTCTATTTTGCAAATGCCTCCGGGAATACCTGTTGCAACTGTCGGGATTAATGCAGCCCAGAATGCTGGCATCCTTGCTGCACAGATAATCGGTGCAGGAGACAGTAAAGTGATGAAAGAGGTTATCAAATATAAAGAGAATCTGAAAAAGAAGATCGTTGATGCAAACAAAGAGCTTAAGAAAATAAAATTCAAATACAAAACCAACTAGCCACCCTTCAGGGGGGTTGGGGGGCAAAACACAGAGAAAATAATTTGAATCAATCCTTATTATATGGATTGATTTTTTTTGTATATTTATGGTTTATACCTGAAACATTTTGTACTCGCTGCACAAAATAACAGTTTCGGTTTTATTTGTTTTTTTGTTCCCGGCTCTCTTTGCAGGTGATCCTTATCGTATCCCTGCAGGAGCAGGCGAGTCAGGAATGGCATCCGTTTGTATCATGAAGAACGGATTTTGGCCCTCATTTCATAACCAGGCACTTCTGGCCTTCAATAGCTCTTTATCAGCTGGCATCAACTACGAGAACAGGTTCAATATCAGCGAACTGGGAACCAGAACCACAGGGGTGATAATTCCTGCAGGAAATGGTTCCCTGGGCATGATATATTCGAACTTCGGATATAACCACTTTCGAAGGCAAACTGCAGGTCTAAGCTGCGGACTGTCACTTTCCCGGACAATCGCAGCCGGAGTGCAGATAGACTATTTTTCCGAGAAAACATCTTCTGAATATAACAGGAGGCATTCCATTACATGTGAGGCAGGACTGCTGATATTACCTGATGAGAATCTAAGTCTGGGCATTCACATTTTTAACCCGGTGCCAAATTCCCTGAGAAAATCATTCCTGCCGACAGCTCTCAGGGTTGGTGCGGGAATAAAACTTAACAAAGTGCTTTTTGCAGGTGCTGAAGCAGAGATGAGCACAGGTAAATCGCTGATAATCAGGACGGGGTTTGAGTATGAAGTAATTAACAAACTCTGGCTTCGGTCAGGTTTCTGCACCGAGAATACTTCTTTCACCTTCGGGCTGGGATATCTGCTGAACTCATTACAACTCGACCTTGGTTTCGCGACTCATGAAAAACTTGGTATTACTTCTTCTGCATCATTAATATTTAAGATTCATTAACCCCAAAGTACATTATAAAAATAATCCTAAACGAAAATTAATTGGCCAGAAATAAACTCATACTACCTGCTTTTGCACTCTTTGCGGTTAATAAAATTCTACTAATACAAATTTTATTTATTATTAGTTATCCCGTTTATTGTCAGGACGAGAAAATTTCAGACATAATTATAAATATCGCAGAAGAGCTGGCTGCTGATGAGTCAGATCCTGAAACCGCCACAATATTTATAGAACAGCTTCATGAGCTGTCTGAAAATCCCGTCAGGATCAATTCGGCCGATGTATCTGAATTAGCCCGTCTCTTTTTTATTACAGACTTTCAGATAAAATCATTGATCGATCATATAAAGGAATCCGGAGATATCGTTTCCATTTATGAAATAGCCTCTGTACCGGGTTTTGACCGTCAGCTGGCAGAAATGATGATACCTTTTATTTCCCTGGGTAAAAAAGAAAATAATAATCCCGGAAAATTAAAATTCAGAAATAATCTTCTAACTAACCTTATCATAAAACCCGGGGAAAGTGATACATCCTCTTTGGGTTCAGCATGGAAAATACTCTCAAAATACAAGTTCTCTATCGGATCATTTTCCGGGGGGATCACTATCGAAAAAGACGCCGGCGAAAAATTTTTTCCTGGTCCACAAAGTTACCCTGATTTTATTTCTGGCAATCTCACCTATACAGGTAAAGGTTTAGTAAAAAAGATAATCCTTGGTGATTATTCAGCCCGTTTTGGTCAGGGTACAAATGTCAACTCAAGGATGAGAACAGGTTTCTCCCTCACGTCATCAGGGTATATGTCCGGACAAAACGAGATAAGACCTTATACCTCTACTGATGAGAATAACTTTTTCAGGGGAATTGCGGCAGAGTTTTCTATCAGAAATCTGGGTTTTTCTCTTTTCTATTCAAATAATGATGTTGATGCAAACCTTGTTCCATCAGCAGATTCAACAGAAAAATATGTTGTGAATTTTTACAGGACAGGATTGCATAACAGCTCTCTTCTGATGTCGAAAAAAGATGCTTTAAATGAGATATTCTATGGGATCAATGTTAACTATAATATTTCATCCGTCAGATTTGGTCTGACCTGGACTGAAAACAGCTATTCTCTTCCCCTGAATTTAAAAAGCAACGATCCCGAGGACCTTTATGGTTTTGAGGGTATGCGTAACAATGTTTATTCAGTGTATTATAACAGCGTGATAAACAGGATCCTGCTGTTTGGTGAAGTGTCAGCTGATAAATCATGGAACTTTGCATTTGTACAGGGATTTACAGTGAGACCGGCAGACAGGTTATCAATAAATATCCTGTACAGGAATTATTCACCCGGATTTATAAGTCTTCATGCCTGTGGTCCTGGAAACAGTAGCTCAACGGGGAATGAACATGGTTTGCTTGGTAATTTTAGCTTTGAAGCTGCAAAATACCTTTTCATCAATGCCGGTTTTGATATTACATCCTTCCCATGGCTTAAGTACAGGTGCAGTTATCCTTCTATTGCAAAGAAAAAGGAGATCAGAGTTAAATATCTCCCTTCTGATAAGTTCAGCTTCGAAATGTTATACAACTACAGGTTTTCAATGACTGACATGAAAGACGATACGGGTATACCAGGGATGGCAGAACTAACAGCCAGGACATTTAAAGTTAAAGTGAAATATTTTCCTATAGAAAACCTCAATCTCACAACACGAATTGATTACAAGATTCTTAAAGAAACCGGAAGTAAAGGTATGCTAATGCTGCAGGACATAAATTACAGGTTCCGGCAAATTCCGGTAACTCTATGGTTCAGGCATTGCATATTCAGTACAGATGACTGGAATTCAAGGCTTTTTACCTGGGAGAATGATCTTCTGTACAGCTTCAGCATCCCAGCTTTATCCGGAAAGGGAAGCCGAAATTATCTTATGATCAAATGGGAAATAGCAGATATGGCCGAACTCAGGATCAAATACAGGCTGATGTCTGCTCAATCGACTTATTATACTACCGATGAAAGTGATGAGATAAAACTACAGTTCAGAATTAGGTTTTAGAATTGCGGAATGCGGATCGTGGATTACGGATTTAAAGTTGCCGGTCGCTTTGTCAGCCGAAGATGTAGCGTAGGCTGACTGGTTACCTCACATTTGTTCAGGGGTTTTAATGTCGCGGATATTGAGCTGGAGGTTCCTATTGCCGCGAAACTCATTCATTTCCAGTGAATAGCAAATGTCAAACGGTTCCCCTTTCCGGATATATTCAAAGTGGTTTACCTGGTTAAATGCAATGGCAGAAATGGTTCCTGCTCCTGATGATTCCTGGCAGAGATCAAGCTTCAGGTGCTCTCCGTTTGCACCAACCATTTTTCCTGTACCGCTGTCGGTAACAGATCTTGAGACAAATACCGGGGACATGTTTTCCGGGCCAAAAGGCTGGAACTGGCTCATAACATTGAAAAACTCTTCGTTGATTTCCGAAAAGGAGAGTTCTGTGTCGATCAGTATCCTTGGCAGCAACTGTTCTTCTGTTATTGTGCTGTTAACGTAGTTCTCAAACCTCTCCATAAAAGGCTGGATATTCTCTTTCTTAAGGGTTAAGCCTGCTGCAAACATGTGTCCTCCAAAACTTTCAAGCAGGTCACTACATGCTTCAATAGCCTGGTAGAGGTCGTATCCATGGACTGATCTTGCCGAGCCTGTGGCAAAACCATTCGATTCAGTCAGGATCACTGTTGGTCTGTAATAGGTTTCGATAAGGCGGGAAGCCACAATCCCAATGACACCTTTTTTCCATGATGGATTGAACAAAACTGTCGTTTTGGCATTTGTGTTACGATGATTCTCCGATATCATCCTCATAGCTTCAGTGGTTATCACCCTGTCAACACTTCGGCGTTCATTGTTATAGGTATTGATCTCCTTGCTTATTCCGTTTGCCAGTGTTGTATCATTCGAAATAAGAAGTTCAACGGCCCTGCTTCCTGTTTCCATCCTGCCGGCAGCATTTATTCTCGGACCAAGTTTAAAGACTATATCCTCAACAGTCAGCACCCTGCAAACTTCAGCCTCCCTGATTATTTCTTTAAGCCCTGTGCGGGGGGATTCATTAAGCTGCCTGAGACCAAAATAGGCCAGCACCCTATTTTCACCTGTTATGGGGACAATATCTGATGCTATACTCATGGCAACCAGGTCAAGGTAATTAGCTATTTTATTGAATGGCATCCCATGTATTCTTGAATATGCATGGATCAGCTTGAAGCCCACACCGCATCCCGATAGTTCCTTATAAGGATAGCTGCATCCTGGTTGTTTCGGATCGAGTACGGCCAGTGCTTCTGGTATCACATCTCCCGGATAATGATGGTCGCAGATAATTACATCGAGACCCTTTGTTCTTGCATACCGTATCTTTTCAACTGCTTTAATACCGCAGTCAAGGGTGATGATCAGCTTGCATTTATTCTCGGCAGCAAAATCAATACCCTGTATTGAAACTCCGTAACCCTCTTTATACCTGTCAGGTATGTAGTATTCAACATTCGAATACTGTTCCTTCAAAAATGAATAAACAAGAGCTACTGCTGTTGTTCCGTCAACATCATAATCGCCGTAAACAAGTATCTTTTCATTTTTCTTTATTGCCGTTGACAGGCGGTCAACAGCAATATTCATATCCTTCATCATAAAAGGATCATGAAGGTAATCAAGACTTGGATTAAAAAAGGCATTAGCTTCCTCAGGTGTTGTTATAGACCTTTGAACCATTAAGGTTGCCAGTGATTCTGAAACGCTAAGTGCAGTTGCAAGTGCCTTTACAACGGCAATCTCTCCTCTCTCTTTTAGTATCCATCTTCTTTCCATCAGTTTTTCAGATTAGTCCAGTTAAGGTCAAAGACCTCCCTGAGCTTTTCTCTTACAATATTTTTTACTTTTTCGATATCCTGCCTGCTGCCGAGTTCTTTTTCCAGCGAGGTTACCCCTTTATCAGTAATTCCGCAGGGATTTATATAGTTAAAATATGTAAGATCGGTGTTTACGTTAAATGCAAATCCGTGCATTGTAACATACCTGCTTGCTTTAACTCCTATTGCACATATTTTTCTTGCCTTCTCATTAACATCCGGGTCAAGCCATACACCTGTACCTCCCTGCAGTCTTGATCCTGTCAGGTTAAATTCATCTATCGTTCTTATAATAGTTTCCTCGAGACGGAAAATATACTCCTTAAGGCTTATCTTCATAACTTCCAGATCAAATATCGGGTATCCCACTATCTGGCCAGGACCATGATATGTTATATCTCCGCCTCTGTCAATCCTGAAAAACTTTGCATCCCTGGCCCGCAATTGTAAATAGTCGAGCAGGAGATTATTTTCAGAACCGCTTTTCCCAAGGGTATAAACATGCGGATGCTCTACAAAAATCAGGGTGCCGGGTTTATGTTCTGTCCCTGAATCACTTGTATTTTCCTTCTCTTTTTTACTAACGATAAGCTCCTTGAAGATTGTAGCCTGGTAATCCCAGGTTTCCTTATAATCCATCAAGCCAATATCCTCATATTTAACACTATAGCTCAAGTATATTCCCCCAATTTTGATGATGCAATATAATGAAAATTATCCAGTCTTTACATGTTTTTCTGCATGATAAGAGGATCGTACAAGGGGACTGCTTTCAACGAATTCAAATCCCTTGTTAAGAGCCCATTCTCTGTACTCTTCAAATTTTTGCGGAGTAATATACTCAACTGCTTCCATATGATCCCGGGAGGGTTTAAGGTATTGTCCCAGTGTTAATATTCTGCACCCTGCCTTTAACAGGTCATCCATGGTTTCATATACCTCATGTTCTTTTTCCCCGAGTCCGAGCATGAATCCCGACTTGGATATTTTTTTCTCTTGAGATATATATCTAATTACGTCAAGGCTTCGTTCATATTTCGCTTTTGTCCTGATTAATGGAGTAAGCCTTCGTACTGTTTCTACATTGTGAGAAATCACATCGGGTCCCGCGTTAATTACTTTCTTGATATTCTCGGATTTCCCATCAAAATCCGGTATAAGGGTTTCGATGGTTATTCCTGGATTTTTCTTCTTTATATTTCTGATTACCTCTGCCCAGAAAGATGCCCCTCCATCAGGGAGATCATCGCGGTCAACTGATGTTATGACGCAATGCTTCAATCCCAGTAATTTAATTGATTCTGCAAGTCGCTGAGGTTCATCATAATCAGGCGGCAGGGGTTTCCCTGTCCTGGTATTGCAAAATTTGCATGCCCGGGTACAGATATCGCCAAGTATCATGAAAGTAGCAGTGCCGGCATTCCAGCACTCTCCTATGTTGGGACAGTTACCACTGGTACAGATGGTATTAAGCCGGTTGGCTTCAACCAGCTTTTTTACCCGGGAATAATTTTCCCCGCTTGCTCTCTGCATCTTAAGCCATCCCGGTAATCTTCTGCCCTTTTGTATCATTTTATTAAATTCCTGCAAAGGTATAAAAACTAAGTCTATCTCTATATTTAATTTACACGTACTCACCCCCGGGGGATGAGTACATGAAGTCCAAAATGAGAAATCTTAAAGAACCACAGAGAAAAACATTATATTTGTTTGATCTGAAAAATTAATTTTAAAAAATATATACTATGGCAACAGGTGAACTAAAAATAAACCCTAACTACCAGACAGTTATAGGTGATTTTCCAAAAGTAGGCATTCGTCCTGTTATTGACGGCCGTGAACGGGGAGTCAGGGAATCTCTCGAGAAACAGACAATGAATATGGCGAAGAATGCAGCTTCTCTCATTTCAAAAAACCTGAAGTATCCGAATGGCAAACCTGTGGAATGTGTGATTGCGGAGACTACCATCGGCGGTGTTGCAGAAGCAGCAACATGTGCCGAGAAATTCAAAAATTCGGGTGTTGGTGTAAGTCTTACGGTTACTCCCTGTTGGTGCTATGGAAGTGAAACAATTGATATGGACATCGTGATGCCAAAAGCGATATGGGGCTTTAATGGCACCGAACGCCCGGGAGCGGTTTATCTCGCTGCCGCACTGGCCGGACACACAATGAAAGGTTTACCTTCTTTCGGCATCTATGGGCATGATGTACAGGATGCGGGTGATCAGACAATCCCTGACGATGTAAAAGAAAAGATACTGCTATTTGTAAAGGCAGGTCTTGCAGTATCATATATGAAGGGTAAATCTTACCTGTCGATGGGATCGGTTTCAATGGGTATTGCAGGATCGATAGTCAGGGAGGATTTTTTCCAGGAATACCTGGGTATGAGGAATGAATATATCGACATGAGCGAGTTCAACCGAAGGCTGAATGAGGAGATATTTGACAAGGAAGAATTTAAGAAGGCTCTTGCATGGACACAAAAATATTGTAAAGAAGGTAAGGACCTTAATACAAAACCCAAATCACGCGCAAGGAAAAATGAAGAGTGGGAGATTATTGTAAAAATGACCATGATAGCCCGTGATCTCATGGTGGGGAATCCAAAACTTAAGAAACTTGGTTTCGGAGAGGAGTCTCTTGGACATAATGCAATCCTGTCAGGATTCCAGGGACAGCGTCAGTGGACAGATCATATGCCGAATGGTGATTTCCTTGAAGCAATTCTTTGCTCCTCATTCGACTGGAATGGCATAAGACCCCCTTATCTTGTTGCCACTGAGAATGATGCAATGAACGGAGTTCCTATGCTTTTTGGATATCTTCTTACCAACACCGCTCAGATGTTTTCTGATATACGTACCTATTGGAGCCCGGATGCAATAAAACGGGTAACAGGTGTCAAACCATCCGGACTGGCTGCCAA
>CAZKWD010000037.1:0-1323 GCA_964556175.1 uncultured Rikenellaceae bacterium | reverse complement strand
CCGGTACTGCAGATCGCAGAGGGCTGGTCAGTGGAACTTCCTGCAAAAGTCCATAAGATATTGACTGACAGGACTGACCCGACGTGGCCTACTACCTGGTTTACACCACGACTTACCGGGCAGGGTACATTCACTGATGTTTACTCTGTTATGGCAAACTGGGGCGCTAACCATTCAGCATCAAGCTATGGCCATATAGGATCCGATCTTATTACCCTGGCTTCAATTCTCCGAATACCGGTTTGCATGCACAACCTGCCTGATGATAAAATCTTCAGGCCAAGCTCATGGAACGCTTTCGGAATGAATAAGGAAGGTTCAGATTACAGGGCTTGTAAGAATTACGGGGCGTTGTATAAATAGTAGAAGGGTATAGTGGTATAGTGGTATAGTGGTATAATGGTATAATGGTAAAGTGGTTATTGGGTATGATATGATTTTAATAAAGATGTGGTTGCTATAAAAGAATTCAGGTTAAGATGGATAATATTGAGGAACCCATAAAACCCGGGCTGGAACAGGAAAATCTTAAAGACCTTGATATAACGCGAAAATGGGCAATGTTTATTGCCATTCTCGGATTTATAGGTGTCGGCGTTCTGCTGGTTGTCGGGATATTTGCAGTTTTATTTCTTTGTATCTTCAATAAAGGCGATACCTCAACAACTTACCCGGGATGGCTTGTTTGTTCAACTTTTATTGCCCTGGCTGTTCTTTATTTCTTTTCTGTACTATACCTTTTTCGTTTCTCGAAAAATATGTCCGACGCAGTAAAAACACCTGATAAACAGACGCTTACAAAAGCTTTTCGGAACCTGAAATACTGTTTTAGATGGTTTGGGATCCTGATAATTGTTGCAATAGTGTTATATGTTGTTACATTTTTTGTTCTTGGAGCATCGGTAACATTTTTAAAGGATATGGGGTAAGGGTGAAAAATGATCTTGTAATAGTATTCGATTGTGGCGCCACAAACGTCAGAGTTATTGCCATAAACAGCAGTGGGTCGATAATTGCCTCGGAATCAATCTCAAATAATACAAAACCTGATCCCCTGTACCCGGATTACAGGATATGGGATGTGGAGGAGATATGGGATAAAATGTGCCGGGCTTCACAGAAGGTAATAAAACAGATCAATCAAAATGAGATTATAGGTGTTACAGTAACAACATTTGGAGTTGACGGGACTCTCTTTGATGAATCGGGAAAGATGCTTTACCCCGTTATTTCATGGCAGTGCGAAAGGACAAAGGCGGTGATGGAAAATATCGGGAAATATATTCCTCTCACTGATCTCTACCACGAGTGCGGTGTTCTTCC
>CAZKWD010000036.1:9467-11140 GCA_964556175.1 uncultured Rikenellaceae bacterium | reverse complement strand
AAAGACTGATAATACTCTGTAAGGATGAGATAACAGGAGCAGATGTTGTTGCATATGCACGGCCGGTCTCAGGTTCCAATATATAATTCTCTGAAAATCTGCGAATTATTCTGCACTTTTATCTGCAGTTAAAATTGTTAATTTTACGCCGTAATTATTTCATTTTATATGTCCAAAGGAAGAGAATCCAAACCACATATCGGAATTTATGGCCGCCGTAACTATGGAAAAAGCAGCCTTATCAACTGCCTTGCAGGCCAGGATATTGCTATTGTGTCTGATCATGCCGGTACTACCACGGATCCTGTTAAGAAATCATTCGAAATTACAGGTTTCGGACCGGTTATTCTTGTCGATACTGCCGGGATAGACGATTCGGGAGACCTCGGACAAAAAAGGGTCGACAGAACAGTCAGAACACTTGATATCATTGATCTTGCAATGCTTCTTGTAACTGACAACACATGGGGCAGCTTTGAAGATGACCTGGTTGCTAAATTTCGCACACAGGATATCCCTTTTATTATAATTCACAATAAATCAGATATTCAGCAACCCAAAACAGATATCATCAAGGAGATCAGGGAAAAGAGCGGTGCAGAGCTTTTTGAGTTTTCAGCTCTCGATAAACGTAATTATGAAGAGCTGATAAGCCTGATAAAAGAGACCATACCCGAACATTCCTATAAAACCCCTGCCCTGCTTGGAGATCTTATCAATTGCGGCGACATCGTAATCCTCATCACTCCCATTGATGTTGAAGCTCCCGCCGGAAGACTTATACTTCCCCAGGTACAGGCAATTCGCGATATACTTGATAATGATGCAGTTGCAATAGTAATGAAGGAAAGGGAAGTGGATGCATTCCTCAAGAAAACCAACATAAAACCTGCATTGGCAGTAACCGATTCACAGGTCTTTGTAAAAGCTGATGCTTCAATACCCCCTGAAATTCCACTGACCAGCTTCAGCATTCTGCTTGCCAGGTTCAAGGGCGATTTTGAAAATTACCTTAAAGGAACGCCGAAAATATCTGAACTTAAAGACGGCGACAGGGTGCTTATCCTTGAATCGTGTACACATCACATAGCCTGCGATGATATAGGAAGAACAAAAATTCCCAGGTGGATAACCAGTTTTACAGGTAAAAAAATTGAATTTGATGTAGTGGCCGGTCTTGATACCCTGCCCCGCCCTGTCACAGATTATGCTTTGCTGATCCAGTGCGGCGGCTGCATGATAACCAGAAGGCAGCTTCATAACAGGCTCCAGCCTGCTGTTAAAGCAGGAGTTCCCATAACCAATTATGGCATGGCAATCGCCTATGTACAGGGCATATATAAAAGGGCTATTGCACCGTTTGTGAAGGATACAGTGATTGACAATTCTTATTTGTAATCAGGATTTCATGTACTCACCCCCCAACCCCCTCTCTTTGTTGTATTGCCTGACGCCCGATGCCTTCCGCCTGTTTTAAAACCTGAAATAAATAAACGGCATGATCTCCGCAGTTCTCATCCTGAACAGCAGGATGGCAACAAACATGATGATAATCATCTGGAGTATCATGGGCATTTTTATAAAAAGGCCCCTGTATGATTCCTTTATTCTATCTGGCAGAAAATGAATGATATATCCGGCAGCCATCAACATAAAAACACTTGCATAGGCCG
>CAZKWD010000036.1:0-9367 GCA_964556175.1 uncultured Rikenellaceae bacterium | reverse complement strand
AGAAAATGAATGATATATCCGGCAGCCATCAACATAAAAACACTTGCATAGGCCGGCAGGACATCCATATATGAACCCGGTGAAAAATTATTAAAAAGCTGATTCAGCATAAGCCGGACGGTATCCATATCCTGTGCTCTGAAAAATATCCAGCAGAATGACACAAAATTAAAAGTGATAAATACGGCTGCTGCCCTTCTTAAACCTCCCTGTCTAAAATGGTTACCGAAAAGTGAGTTCCATATTTTGTTAATTACAAGGCCTAAACCATGAAGACCGCCCCAGATAACAAAGCGGAGAGCTGCACCATGCCACAAGCCTCCAAGCAACATGGTGATCATAAGGTTAATACCCGTCCTGATCCTGCCTTTCCTGTTCCCTCCAAGCGGAATATACAGATAATCCTTCAGCCACCTCGAAAGGGAAATATGCCAACGCTTCCAGAAATTACTAATGCTATTGGCTTTGTAGGGTGAGTTGAAGTTTACCGGCAGCCTGAAACCAAGTATCAACGCAATGCCGATAGCAATATCGGTATAACCTGAAAAATCGCAATAAATCTGGAGTCCATATCCATAAACAGCCATCAGGTTTTCAAATCCTGAATAGAGAGAAGGCATATCAAAGACACGGTCAACAAAGTTAATTGCTATAAAATCTGAGATAATTATCTTTTTTATAAGACCTTTTGAAACAAGAAATAATGCATGGCTGAATTCCCTTTTTGAAAGGCTGTAATCCCTGTAAAGCTGAGGTATAAATTCCGAAGCCCTCACAATTGGTCCGGCTACAAGCTGCGGGAAGAATGATACATAGAAGCCGAAATTAAAAATATTTCTTACAGGTTCCAGTTTGCCCCTGTAAACATCAATGGTATAACTGAGCGACTGGAAGGTAAAAAACGAGATGCCTACGGGCAGGATAATGCTGCTGACATCAAATGAGGTTCCCAGATGAATGTTCGAAAATGATGCAAGGAAATCATGTACCTGGTATGCTGTTCCGAAGAGTCCATTTACCGTATCAACAAAGAAACCTGAATATTTAAAATAAGCCAGGATACCAAGATTGGATAAAAGACTGACAATTAAGAATATACGTTTTGTATATTTCTTGCCTGACCTGTATATAAGCAACCCGCAGGCAAAATCAACAACTGTAACCAGCACCAGGAGAAACAGGAATAATCCTCCCGACTTATAATAAAAGAAAATGCTTACAACCAGAAGATAGAAATGCCTTAAAAAGAGTTTCCTGTAAACAATGCTGTAACCGGCCAGGACTAACAGGAAGAAAAGCCAGAATGCTGCAGTGGTAAAAATAAATGGTTTATTCTCATCATAACTGAATATACGGCTGATAATACTTCTTGCCAGGTTATTTTCCTTTATTTCATAATCCCCAAGGCTTTCCCGGGAAATATCGCTGACAATAAGTGTATCTACTTCATTATCTGTATTTTCCTTAAATATAGCCTCAGCCAGCATCTGTGAAAGGGTATCGGCACCCGGATAGGTTAAATGTACATAATCGGTCTGGGCAAGGGGAGGTTTCTTTTCAGCCCATTTAATGATTGAAGAGCTGCCCCCCATCGCTTTATACGGGTCCCAGAATGCAGCTCCTGCTTCTGAGGCCGCTTCTCTCTGTGCCTCAATTATTGCGGGTATATTGCTGAACGACTTTATACTGTCATCCTCTACAGCAGCCATATCGGTAACGCCTATTACCATAAGGGTGGCCGAAGGAGCAATCTCTTTGAGAAGTGTAAGCTGCCTGTAAAGGCCTCTTTTATAATAGGAATAATCTTTTCTTACATTCTTAACAATGTTCAGCCCGTAGTGCAAAACAATGAGATCGGGATCAAGCATCGACAAGGTCTCTTCAAGAATATCCCTGTCAACCATAGTGAACTCAAGTCCGGCACTACCTCTCCTGGGTATGTTGTCGACAATAACACCTGACCTGCTTTCGATACTGATACCTAGGATATCAGGACTTGTCTTTCCTTCAAATTCAATTACTATATCATTTGCACCGTTCAGGTTACATTGTATCTCCTTAACTCCTTCTCCATTTTCAAGTATACCTGTAAAGACCTGATTATAATTTGCTTTAACTACAACCTTAACTTCTTCCTGTGCACCGGAGTAAAACAATCTTAACATTTCATATTCAGCAGCGGCATTGTCTGCAAATACCGAAGGGCGTATTCTTACATACGCCTTTACAGGTTCAGCAGCAATCACACCTTCTGGTAGATATCTGCATACTGTCATCAACGGTCCCAACCGGTTATGAGACAGAATGCCATTCCTGTATGAGATATAATTATATCTTTCCCAGTTAGTTGAAGATTTAAGCCATAGCGATTTTGTGTACATCACCGGCATAGAGGGGAGAAATAAACCAGGACCTGTACCTTCCCGTCCCTCCCTCAGCAACTGCCTGAGATAAAAGGTTATACGGTCACCTTCAACCTGTGAATCACCATAGTACATTAATCTGACCTGCCCCTCTGATTGCCGCAGAGAGTCAATTAATGGCTTTAAAAGAACAGCGGGGGATTCAGAAACCAAAGAGTAATCGGAGGTATCTTTTAATGCTTCGGTATCAGCTGCCTGAATTGCGGCAGTATCAATAACATGCTCAATAACAGTACCCTGAGGCTTTATTTCCGGGATAAACTCGCTTAATGGCGGGAATAACCTGCTGCCCGGGAAAAGATAAACAAGGCCTGACAGTGAGGCAATGATTATCAGTAATAATAAGAACGACCTGAAAGGACGCATATTTCAGTCAGGGATCAGCTCTTCTTTTTAATTTTAAGTTTTTGTCCTACCTGTATTTTACCAGGATTGGTGATATTATTCAGATTAAGCACATCGGTAGTGGTAACATTGTCGAACATTTTAACGATATCCCAAATCGTATCACCTGATCTTACAGTATATGTAATATAGTCACCATCGGTTTGAGTTGATAATGAGTTACTTGCTGCCGATGTATTGGATGGAACAGTTTTACCGATCATTTTTTGCTTTTCGGCAAATGAAATTGAATTTATCTTCGAGAAGTACTCTGATTTTGAAGGATCGACATATACCACCAGCTTTTGCCCAATTCGTATTGTATTCCTATATACATTATTCCAGTACCTCAGCTCTGAAAGCCCTACATGATACCATTCTGCTATGTATCCAAGGTTATCGCCTTCCTTGACAGTATAAACGAGCCTGGTTTTTCCTTTGATGTTTGCCGGCACAAAAGATGATCTTGAAGGATCAGCGATCCTGGTTGTTCCGTTAAGATAAACATCCGGTTTATATTTTCTGATTGTATCATTCAGATCAATAAAATCGCCCAGGTGATTCATGGGCAGGGTGAGTGCGAGAGGTTTTGCCGAGCCGGGAACCAGGCCTGTTCTGTATTGAGGATTCAAGGCACGGAGCTCTCCCAGAGGTATTTTCATAACTTCAGATATCTGGGCAAGGTGAATATCCTTATTTACCATTATAGTATCGGTTGCAATAGGAATATTTATGGAGAGCGGCCGTATATTATGTTCAGCATAATAATTCAAACCATAAGCTGCAGCAACATATTGCGGTATATAACCTCTTGTTTCACGAGGCAACCTGTAATATATCTCCCAGTAGTCCTTTTTATTGCCTGATCTCCGGATTGCCTTATTGACATTGCCCGGACCGCAGTTATAAGCGGCGATCACAAGGATCCAGTCGTTGTAAATATCATACAGGTCCTTTAAATACTTCGCTGCCGCATGAGTTGATTTCACAGGGTCTCTGCGTTCATCAACAACAGAATTGATTGTAAGACCATAAAACCTGCCCGTGCTGTACATAAACTGCCATAAGCCTGTTGCTCCGGCTCGGGAAACACCATTTGGATTGAGTGCCGATTCTATTACTGCCATATATTTGAGCTCGGTAGGAAGTCCGTATGAATCAAAAATATCCTCGATCATCGGGAAATAATAATCCTTTAATCCAAGCACAGCACTGAACTTGTCTCTTTGCTTAACTGTATATACATGGATATGATTCCTGATTATGCTGTTATAGGGTAGTCTGATTATCGATTTTATCCTGCTCAGCCTGTCATAATACACTGAATCAGCATATTGAACTCCTGCGGTATCGTCTGAAAAGGTCTGTGGATTATTTATGAGAGCCATTTTCACATACCAGCTGTTAACCAGGCTGTCGAGATCGGCAGTTATTCTTTCAGCGTCAATATCTGACTTAATTATTATTGTATCGGAAACCGGAAATGCTCTGGCATTTATTATTGTCAGTAAAAGGATAACCGGGATTATTTTAATTCTCATCATAAGTTTTATTTATCAAAAAACCACTATCATACTAATATTCAACCCTATACCTGCCCCTGACAGTGGCATTTGCACTGGTGCGACAGTAAACTCAAGGTTGTCACTTATATCATAATTGAAAAGGCTGGCATCAACATTCGCATCCAGCACCGTAATGATATACCATAATGCAACCCCAATATATGAAAGGTCGCGGTTTTTTTTATTGTAATCGACCTGTTTAAGCATTCTTTCACTGTACCACGCGGCGGCAGATTCATCGTATGAATCGGGGTAAAGGACAGGATCATAATCCGCCGGATCAGCAAAAGAAAGGATGTTAAGATATGAATCCGTTTCAGGTATATCATCTTTAAAATCCTGATAGGCTTTCATATACTTGTTATATAATGAGGAGTTATAGCTGATAGCATAAGCAAGTCCTCCAAAGCCTGCATAAACCAGGGGTATCTTCCAGTATTTCCTGTTATAGATCTGTCCAAATCCCGGGAAGGTAAGGGCAAGCATCGTTGCCCTCTGGGGATCTGCGCTAAAGGCAGCTTTTGCAGGTTTTGTTACAGACAATGTATCCTGAGCTGTTGTGTTTTGCTGAAAACATAACAGGAGCAGTATAGTAAAAATCGTTATTTTTTGATACGCCTTCAAAACAAATGCCACCTGGAATATTTTCCGGTTTATCTATAACGGCGCGACAAAGATAATTATTTTCAGGAGTTAAGACGGTCAAATATTCCCAAAATGCGTTCCATCTCTTCAGGATCTTCAAAGGGTATCACTATTTTTCCCTTCCCCTGTTCATTGATCCTGAAGTTTACTTTTGCAGCAAAGATACTGCCCAGATGTTCCGATAGTCTTGAGAAGTCCTGGTTTAGCTTTTGTTTTCTCTCCTGTTTTTCAGGGTCTTTGATCTTTTCGGACTGGAGTTGTCGAACAAGCTCTTCGGCCTGTCTTACAGAGAGTTCCCCGTCAATTATTTTGTAATAGATATTAATCTGTTTTTTAGGATCCTCAATATTCACGAGTGTACGTGCATGACCCATCATCAGCTGTTTGTTCTTGATCCCGAGTTGTATTTCGGCGGGTAATTTAAGGAGTCTCAGGTAGTTGGTCACCGTTGATCTTTGTTTTCCGACTCTTTCACTCAGTTCTTCCTGTGTAAGCTTGCATTCTTCAATAAGCCTCTGAAAACTTATTGCCACTTCAACAGCATCAAGGTCTTCGCGCTGTATATTCTCAACCAGTGCCAGTTCAAGCATTGCCTGGTCATCGGCTGTTCGTATAAATGCCGGAACATGTGTCAGCCCGGCACGTCTTGCAGCCCTTAGCCGTCTCTCCCCGGCAATGAGCTGATATCTTCCATCACCTGTTTCCCTTACTGTCAGTGGCTGGACAATCCCCAGTTTTTTAATTGATGACGCCAGTTCTTCGAGTGATTGTTCATCAAAGCTGGTTCTCGGTTGAAATGGATTGCTGTCGATTGAGTCGACTGAAATATTCTTGTTAACCTCGATTTTTTTCTCAAGTATCTCCTTTTCAACGCCGTCAATCAATGCGCCTAAGCCACGTCCCAATGCATTTTTCTGTGCCATGTTTATCTCTCTATCAAATGAATGTCCGTTGTAATCATACCGGATTCAGTCTGGCTTCCTGTTTTTCTATCAGCTCTTTGGCAAGATTCAGGTAGTTGACTGTCCCTCTTGAGTCAGCATCATATAATATTGCCGGCTGGCCAAAGCTCGGTGCCTCCGACAGTTTCACATTACGTTGAATAATCGTTTGGAAAACCATCTGCTGGAAATGCTTGTAAACCTCTTCTGCAACCTGATTCGATAATCTTAGCCTTGAATCGTACATTGTAAGAAGAAAGCCTTCAATTTCAAGATTATTGTTCAGGTTATTCTGTATTATCTTAATAGTGTTCAGCAATTTGCCCAGTCCTTCCAGCGCAAAATATTCGCATTGTACAGGAATTATTACCGAATCTGCAGCTGTAAGTGCATTAACAGTAAGCAGCCCGAGCGAAGGAGAGCAATCAATAAATATATAATCGTAATTGTTCCTGATTTTTTCAAGTACCGTCTTAAGGATCTTTTCCCGTGAGGGTCTGTCGAGCATCTCTATTTCAGCACCTACAAGATCGATATTTGAGGGTATAAGCGACAGATTCTCCACGCCGCAGCTCAATATTGTGTCTCCCGGCTCTTTGCCGTCGATGAGACAATCATAAATCGTGGATTCTATCTGACGTGTATCAACTCCTATTCCGGAAGTAGCATTGGCCTGCGGATCGGAATCAACAATAAGTACCTTGTTTTCGAGAGCAGCAAGACTTGCTGCCAGATTAATTGCTGTTGTCGTCTTACCCACTCCACCTTTCTGATTCGCTATTGCTATTATCCTTCCCATCTGTTTCCTTTTTTATATTTATTTTGAGCTTCAAATTTACTATTTATACCACCATAGCCTCCGGTGGTGAAAGCTGTAATTGTAAACATTTTTTTCGCGGTTTTCAACATCTTATTAACATTAATTATCAGCATGATAATTAAGATGTTCCAGCGAAGAACAGCTTTATTTTCCTGCTTCCCCCGGTTGTTTACTGTATTTTTAACTCTCAATGGCAAAAATATTTTCCTGCCTGTTAAAAGTCCCAATTTCCGGTTTTATTCTCATATTTGTACAACTTAATACCTGAATATATATGCCAGAAAATCCTGCTCATAAAGAATGGTATGCCATTGTAAATCCCAATGCCGGTAACGGAAAAGGGAATAAAGACTGGGGAAGAATAGCCAGTCTCTTCGGAAAAGAAAATATTGCGCTGGTCTCAGTCTTTACAAATTCCAAAGGTCATGCCATTGAACTGGCGAGGAATGCTGTAAGGGATGGGTTCAGACGATTTATCTCCGTTGGCGGCGACGGAACCCTTAACGAGGTTATTAACGGGATCTTTACCCAGGAGTACTGTAGTACTACAGAAATAACTGTAGGAATGATACCTGTGGGTACCGGCAATGACTGGGGAAGAATGTTTGGTATTCCTCTCGTATATGAAGGTGCTGTAGATGTTATCAGGGAGAACAAGGTGATGCTTCACGATATCGGAGTGGTAAGCTACCTTAACGGGAGTGAACAACAGGTGAGATACTTTATCAATATAGCCGGACTGGGTTTTGAGTCACTTGTTGTAAAAAAGACAAATAAGCAGAAGGAAAAAGGCCGAAGCAGCCAGACAATATACTTTTATAATCTGCTGTCAAGCCTGATAACCTACAGGAAAGTACAATGTGATATCATAATTGAAGGGAAGAGGATTACAAACAACACCTTTTCTATCAATGTGGGTAATGGCAGATATTGCGGCGGAGGTATGAGACAAACACCTGATGCCCTGCCTGATGACGGCCTTTTTGATATTACCGTTATCAGGGATATAGGAAAAATTGAAGTAATAAAAAGCCTTAAATTACTTTACGATGGTACAATACTAAGCCATCCTAAAATTGACGGATACCGGTCTGACAAGCTGCGTGTGGAATCAGAATCTTTGCTATATCTGGAGGCCGACGGGGAATCACTTGGCCATACACCGGTTGAATTCAATATTATTCCTGCGGCTGTAAATATTGTCTATGGCACTAAGGTTATTCGGTAAGTTTTATTTCGAAAAGCTTCGGCCAGTTCTTGCCTGTAACGAATATCCTGTTTCCCTCCTTATCATAAGCAATACCGTTAAGAACATCGGTATCCGGATCCTTCATCAGCCCTTTAAGGTCGATATAAGCAAGAACCTTTCCTGACTCAGGATCGATCCTTGCAATGAGATCCGACATCCAGATGTTTGCCCAGATCTCACCATTTATATATTCAAGCTCATTAAGCTGGTCAACTTTTTTCTCATTATCATAGACCTCAAGACGTGAAATGACTGTAAACATTTCTGGTTCAAAGAAATACAATACATTCGTCCCGTCGCTCATAACAATCTGATCTTTAACGGTTGTCAGTCCCCAGCCCTGTGACTGGTAATAGATCTTATTTATCTGCCGGAAAGTTGCCTTTTCATATACGAATCCTACCTGGGATGTCCAGGTAACCTGGTAAATACGATCATTGTAAAGTGTTATCCCCTCTCCAAAAAGCGAGGGATCGAGATTCAGCTGCCGGATCACCCTGCCCGTTTCCAGTTCCACTTCCCTCAGGCTGGAACCCGTTTCCTGTCCTGTGCCTTCATATAATGTTCCGTTATCATAAAAAAGCCCCTGGGTAAACGCATCACTTTCATGAGGATAAGTGTGTATAATCCTGTACCCGGTCCTTGCTGGTATCACATCTGACATTATAACTATAAATCTTGCAATGGTTGTCCTGACTTTGCCGTTTCTATAGGCTGACACTTTTATCGATTTTCTGCCTGTTGTATTAATCAGAGACGGCGTAATCAGGTGTTCCCATACACCCGGGCCAAGTGAGGCCACTGCCCTTCCGTCATAGAATATCAATATTGAATCGGGAGGGTCTCCCCTGTTATCTTTCGCAAGTATCACCTTTACCTCTTCTCCCAGCCTGAATTCAGAATTCTCAGCAGGGGCAGTCATTGTTATTAAACTGATAACAGGCTCTTCTTCCACTTTATTCCCCTGTGTGCCGGTTGCCGCCGGCGCCTTTCCCGGTCTTCCTGAACACGATATTATCGATGTTACAGTGAGCAGAATAATTAGAGAAAATATATATCTAAGATAATTGTCCTTCATCTGTTTTCTTTTTCCGTGTAAATAAACGCTTAAAGATATTCCTTCCAGCCGAGGTAATCCTCTTTTCAGCCTCTTTTTGCTGCAATTCAAAGGGATAAAGCATTTGCCATACTTCACTCCATCCGGGAAAACCTCCGATATTCTTGTCGTCAATATAAATATCAGCATCTATCTTTCTGCTAACATTCTCATCAACTATCTCTTCCGGATAGTTTTTATTTACCGCATAAAATTCGATACCTTTCTGTCTGCAGAATTCTAT
>CAZKWD010000035.1:0-11234 GCA_964556175.1 uncultured Rikenellaceae bacterium | reverse complement strand
AAGAACGATAAGAAAAAACGCAACTGGCGCGATAAGTACAGATTTTCAGTTATCAATAACACAACCTTTGCAGAGGTTTGGAGGATAAGGCTTACTAAATATAATGCCTTTCTGATAATTACTTTTCTGTTACTGTTCATTATTGCCGCAACTGCCTCTTTGATAGCTTTCACCAACCTGCGCGAATTCATTCCCGGATATCCCGATGTTATTATGCGGCGAAATATCCTGATGAGTGCTATTCGACTCGACTCTCTCGAAAGAGAACTGGCCGTCAGAGATAAGTATTTTATGAATCTTAATGCTATCATTTCCGGAAATGAACCAGTTGATCTGTTTTCAATTCAGGATACCTCAGGCGATTATGAAGCAATTACCTTTGAAAACTCACCCGAAGATTCTGCATTGAGAGCTCAGGTAGAGCAGGAAGAAAGATTCAATCTCACCTTGCAGCCAACACCACAGGAATCGGTTACAAACCTCGCCGGACTCCATTTTTTCCCCCCTGTAAAAGGTATAATATCGGCCAGGTTTGATCTTCGAACAAGACACTTAGGGACAGATATCGTTACCAGGCCAAAATCAACAGTATCTGCAGTCCTCGACGGTACCGTAATTTTTACTGGATGGACGATGGAGACGGGTTTTGTCATAGAAGTACAACACTCCAACAATATCGTTTCAGTATATAAACACAATGCAAGCCTGCTTAAAGAGACCGGTGATCTGGTTCGTGCCGGAGAAGCAATTTCAATAGTCGGCGACTCAGGAGAGTTATATACTTCAGGGCCTCATCTCCATTTTGAGATCTGGTACAAGGGAACCCCGCTTGATCCCGAAAAACATATTATCTTCTAATAATCATCAAATCCGTATGCCGGAAAAAATTGCACTATTAGGTTCTACAGGATCAATAGGAACTCAAACACTTGACGTCGTTTCGAGATACCCGGATGAATTTAAGGCATCTGTCCTGGCGGCTGGCAATAATGTTGACCTGCTTATACAACAGGCAAAAAAGTTCCGGCCGGATAGTGTTATAATTGGCAACAAGGATCATTATAAGAAACTCAGGGAGGAGCTTAACGGTACAGGTATTGAAGTATATACCGGGGATGAAGCATTGGATCAGGTTGTTACCGGGTCAGATGCAACATTGGTTTTAGCGGCTATTGTCGGGTATTCGGGACTTAAACCTGTAATAAATGCAATTAAGGCAGGCAAGAGAATCGCACTTGCCAACAAGGAGACACTTGTTGTGGCTGGTGAAATAATAAGTAAACTGGTTTCAGAATCGGGAAGCTCCATTATACCTGTTGACTCAGAACATTCAGCTATCTTTCAATGCCTTATGGGTGAAGAACATAAGAATATTGAAATGGTAACCCTGACAGCTTCCGGAGGCCCCTTTCTGAATATACCTGAAGAAAAGCTTAAAAAAGTTAAGCCGGAAGATGCTCTTATGCATCCCAACTGGAATATGGGCAACAAGGTGACTATCGATTCAGCAACCCTTATGAATAAAGGTCTTGAGGTGATTGAAGCAAAATGGCTCTTTAACCTTAAACCTGAACAGATAAAGGTCACAATTCATCCTCAATCGTTAATTCATTCATTTGTCCATTTTACAGATGGATCAGTAAAAGCACAGCTTGGCATGCCCGATATGAGGATCCCGATACTTTTTGCTTTAAGCTATCCCCGTCGGTTTGTATCAGATCTGCCAAGGCTGGACTTCAGGGAAAATAATTCCTTAACATTCGAGGAGCCTGACCTGGGAAAATTCAGAAACCTTTCGCTGGCTTACCAGGCTTTGAGCAGGGGAGGCAACATGCCATGTATCCTCAATGCCGCAAATGAAGTTGCAGTAAAGGCATTTCTTGAGGGGAAGATCGGATTTTTGCAAATGCCCGACGTCGTTGAATATTCTCTGGGAAAAATTCCATATATTGCGGCTCCCGAACTTGAGTCACTTGAGATAACAGATAAGAGAACTCGGGAAGCGACTGCGGGGTTCATACATAAACTTCAAAATAAAAGATGACAGTACTGATTAAAATACTTCAGTTAATATTAAGCCTTTCAATTCTTGTCATTATACACGAGCTGGGACATTTTGTTATAGCGAAATTATTTAAAACAAGGGTTGAAAAATTCTACCTCTTTTTCGATCCATGGTTTTCGCTTTTTAAATTTAAAAGAGGCGAAACGGAATATGGTGTAGGGTGGCTTCCCCTGGGTGGTTATGTGAAGATATCCGGTATGATTGATGAATCGCTCGACAGTGAACAGATGAAACAGCCGCCACAGCCATGGGAATTCAGATCAAAAAAATCATGGCAGCGACTTCTTATAATGACCGGTGGCGTATTATTCAACTTTATCCTGGCATTGCTGATCTATGTATTTGTTCTTTTTACCTGGGATTAAACATATCTTCCCACATCATATGTTAAATATGGTATTGTTACTGATTCGGTGGGATATGAACTTGGACTCAGAAATGGAGATAAGATATTATCAGTTGACAACCAGTATATTGAAAACTTCTTTCAAATAACCTCCGATATAGTATTGAACGACCGTAAAACAATACAGGTTGATCGTGACGGAGAAGTGGTGAACATTGACATCACCATGGATTATATTAAGAGGGTTCTTAAAAGAGAGGGACAGATTGAACCACGTGCACCTTTTGGTCCATATATAATAACCACTTTTCAGAAAGAATCACCCTCAAAAGCAGCGGGAGTGCTCGTTGATGACGAACTTGTAGGTCTTGACGATATTAAATTTAAATGGTTTGACGAATTTCAGAAATACCTGGCAAAGAATAAAAACCGGCCGGTAAAAATGAACCTGATACGCCAGAATAAGCCTGTCGATATAACTGTTACACCAACGGTTGCCGGTATGCTTGGTATAAGCAGCAGCTATCTGACTATGGATAAAATTTTTGATCTCAAAACCATTAACTACGGGTTTTTCCAGTCAATCCCGGCAGGCATTGCCAAGGGATTTAAATCTATCGGAGACTACCTGAAACAGTTCAGGCTTATCTTCTCCAGGCATACAAAAGCCTATGAATCGCTGGGCGGATTCATTACTATAGGCAGTATTTTCCCGGCCGTGTGGGACGGGCAGTCATTCTGGGAACTGACAGCCTTCCTCTCAATAATTCTTGCTGTTATGAATATTTTGCCCATTCCGGCACTCGATGGAGGACATGTGATGTTTTTACTGTTCGAGGTCATAACAGGAAGGAAACCCAGCGATAAATTCCTGGAATACGCACAGATAGCGGGGATGATAATATTACTTTCATTGCTCGTTCTTGCTAATGGCAACGATATCATAAGGTATATCAGGAAATAGTATTTATTATTTGATTGCTATTATCAAACTATTATTAACTTTGCATATAACTTAATATTTACTGAGATGGGAAAGATTGGTCTAACCGAGATAATACTGGTATTACTTATTATCGTTCTGCTTTTTGGCGGTCGTAAGATTCCTGAACTGTTCAAAGGTATAGGTCAGGGAATGAAGGAGTTTAAAAAGGCCTCAAAAATTGATGGAGAGGACGATAAAGAAAAGGAAAAGGAAAAGGTATAATAAGATACTTACTGTTTTTACTGAAGGGGCATTACAGGTGCCCCTTTTTTATTTCCAGGGTTCATATTTCTGGTTTCTTCGCGCCGGTATGAAACCGGCTTCCCTGATCATTGACTGAAGTTCTTCTGCGCTGAACCTGTATTTTGCACCTGCAGCACTAACAACATTTTCTTCCATCATTATCGAACCAAGATCATTGGCTCCGGCATGCAGCGAAAGCATCCCGGTCTCTTTGCCTACTGTAAGTACTGATGATTGTATATTCCTGATGTTATTCAGAATGATCCTGCTGATTGCTATTATTTTTATGTAGTCCGGCCTGTTATAGCTGCTTCTTATCCCATATTTATTCCTGAGCAGTGTGTTTTCATCCTGAAAAGGCCAGGGAATAAAGGTAATGAATCCATAATGAGCATCCTTTTTTTCTGACTGAAGATCCCTGAGCATGATAAGATGCTTTATCCGCTCGGCAATTGTCTCTATATGGCCATACATCATTGTTGCAGAAGTAGGCAGGTTAAGTTCATGTGCGACCCTCATCACTTCAATCCATTCCTTTGCTGTTGCCTTTAACGGCGACACAATTTTTCTGACCCTGTCGGAAAGTATTTCGGCTCCTGCACCGGGGAGTGAATCCAGTCCGGATTCTATTAACCGGCAAAGAATATCATGGAAGGTTGTTTTTTCTTTCCTGGCAAGATAAACTATTTCAGGTGGCCCGAGGGCATGAAGCTTAAGCGATGGATAAAACTCCTTGAGTTTCATGAACAGGTCTGTATAAAAGTCGAAACCAAGATCGGGATTCATACCCCCCTGTAAAAGAAGTTGATCTCCCCCGATTGAATACAATTCATCAATTTTTTTGATGTAGTCTTCTGTAGTTGTGATATATGCATCAGGAGCTCCCTTCTTTCTGCAAAAATTGCAAAACACACACTGGGAGAAGCAAATATTGGTTATGTTCACATTCCTGTCGATTATCCACCCGACACTCTTTCCGGGATTGTGATGCTGCCTTAGTATGTCAGCAATATAAACAAGCTCTTCAAGCGGCGCCTGAGTGTAAAGGGCAACACCTTCCTCAGCATCGAGAGGGACCAGGTTCAAAGCTTTATTATATATCTGTTCTAAATCCATTTTAAACTTCAACTGTTGAGTCCTTTGTGTTTCTTCGTGAAGCCCTTTGTGTTCCTCGTGGTAAAAAAAGAATTATCCCATTAACCACAAAGAACTCAAAGTACACACTAAGGTGCACTAAGGGATTACAAAGTTAGCCTTTATGACCATCCCAAAGGTAAAGCTTTGAAACCGAAACAATCAATAATTTGATTAACTTTACATCTTCAAAAAATGAACGAAAAAATGAAGCCGGAGATTAAATTAATACCAGATATTTCGCCCGAACAATCAGTAGTGTGTATCCTTGGAAAAGAGAGGATTCCTGAGAGACTTCGTCTGAACAAGACTGAAAAGGAATATGCCATAAAACAGCTGCGGGCAGGCGAAGAATATGTTTTTATTAATTCTTATTTTAAATGCACCTACCTGGTAAGGGTCAAGGACGACGTAAGCGAGTATAAAGCGAGGGAAGAGTTAAGGAAAGCAGCTTTCAAACTCAGAAAACTTATAAGGTCAAATGACCATACCGAGCTTGCAATAACCTCGTGGGATGCATATAAGGGAGCAATTGAAGATTTTACTGAAGGGCTGATTCTCAGCTTCTACAGATTCAACAAATACAGGACAATAGAGGCTGAGGATGAAAAGAAAAACTACCCGTCAAAGCTATTATTATCAGGTGATATTGACAAGGCTGATATTAACTGGCTGACATATACCACAAATGCAGTTTATCTTGCACGCGACCTGATTCATGAACCTGTTAATTACCTTACCGCAGCAAAGCTTGCATCTGTAATACAGAAAACAGGTAAATCGGCTGGATTCAGTGTTGATGTACTGAACAAAGGAAAGATCGAAGCACTTAAAATGGGCGGTCTTTTGGCGGTAAACAGGGGCAGTGTAGATCCGCCCGCATTCTGCATTCTTGAATGGAATCCCGAAAAAAGCCTTAATAAAAAACCAATTGTCCTGATCGGGAAAGGCATTGTTTATGATACCGGCGGACTTAACATTAAAACCGGTGATTACATGGCTATGATGAAAGGTGATATGGCCGGTGCAGCCACTGTAACGGGAGTGCTTTATGCCGTGGCAAAATCAAGGATTCCGATTCATGTGATAGGACTGATACCAGCTACCGACAACAGGCCGGGGGGTAATGCATATACCCAGGGTGACGTCATAATAATGCATAATAAAATGACTGTTGAAGTTGGAAATACTGATGCTGAAGGACGGCTGGTTCTGGCAGATGCATTGAGCTATGCATCAAAATATAAGCCCGAACTGATAATAGATGTTGCTACACTTACGGGTTCTGCAGCAGGAACTTTCAGCAACCAGGCTATTGCTTTAATGACAAATGCCGACAGGAAATATATTTCTCTTCTTGAAGAGTGCGGAAATATGGTGCATGAAAGGATAGCCGAACTTCCTTTCTGGGAAGAGTACGGGGAAATGATCAAATCGGATATTGCTGATATCAGGAACATAGGAGGCCGTGAAGCAGGGGCAATTACTGCAGGAAAATTCCTCGAGCATTTTACAAAATATCCGTTAATACATCTTGATATTGCCGGGACAGGACTGCTGAAGAAAGATGATTTTTACAGGCTGAAACTGGGACCCGGTTCAGGATTAAGACTGCTTGCAACATTCCTGAAGATGCTGGCAGCAGATTATAAAAAATATAAGTGATAATTATGGAAACCAGTACAATCATAGCAGGAATATCACACGGAGATATTAATGGTATAGGTTATGAGGTAATTATCAAAGCCCTCATGGACAATGAAATTAACGACTTTTGTGTGCCGGTGGTATATGGATCCCCAAAGGTAGCTGCATATCATCGTAAGGCTTTGAATATTAATAATTTCAGTTTTAATAATATAAAATCCCCTGAAGAGGCTAGTCAGAAAAGGGCAAATATGATCAATTGTCTGGATGACAATGTAAGAGTTGAACTGGGGAGATCTACCCAGCAGGGAGGCGAATCCGCTCTTATCTCTCTCGAAAGAGCAGTAGAAGATCTTAAGAACGGTAAGATACATGTGCTGATAACCGGACCAATAGATAAGAAAAATATACAATCGGAAACATTTACCTTTTCAGGACACACGGAATACCTGAAATCGAAATCAGATGCTGATGACGTCCTGATGTTCATGATCAGCGAAAATATGAAAATAGGTTTTGTCACAGGTCATGTGCCACTGGGCAAAGTTTCAGAAATGCTGACCATCGACCTGGTGGCAAATAAGATAAGGATGATGAATCATTCACTTATCCTCGATTTCGGAATTCGTAAACCGCAGATAGCCGTTATGGGACTTAATCCGCATGCAGGCGATGACTCACTTCTGGGAACCGAAGAGGCGGAAATAATTATTCCGGCCATGAAACAAACCGATAAAGAGGGCATAATGACATTCGGCCCATTTGCGGCAGATGGTTTTTTTGGAGCCGGATCATTCAGCAAATTTGATGGTATACTGGCTATGTATCATGATCAGGGACTTGCTCCGTTTAAGGCGTTATCATTTGATTCAGGGGTTAATTTTACTGCCGGTTTGCCATTTGTAAGAACATCTCCCGTACATGGGACAGCTTTTCATATGGCAGGTAAGGGTGAAGCATCTGAAAACTCATTCCGGCAGGCAATATATCTTGCATGTACTATTTATAAAAACAGGCAGATGTATGCTGAACTGACAAAAAATCCTTTAATGCATCAGGATATAGAAACATACAGTGATAAAGTTGATGAATTGCCTCCTGATATTATAAATACTGAAAACAACTTATGATCGATTATATTAAAGGGACAATAACCAGGATCACGCCTGCATTTCTAACAATCGAAGCATCAGGATTAGGCTATTTTATAAATATCTCTCTCACATCCTATTCAAAGCTGGAAGGCAAAAGCGAATATAAATTGCTTGTACATGAAGTTATCAGGGAAGATAGTCATCAGCTTTTTGGCTTTGCCGACAAGGAAGAACGGGAAATCTTCAGGCTACTGATATCAGTGACAGGAGTTGGAGCATCTATGGCCAGGATGATGCTTTCATCACTGAACCCCGCAGAAATAGAAAAAGCAATAATAGAATCTGAAGTCAACTCTCTGAAAAGTATAAAAGGTATAGGACTAAAAACCGCACAACGAATAATCGTTGACCTCAAAGATAAACTTAGTAAATATGCAGTAACCGGCGAAATATTTGCATTTTCAGGCAATACAAAACGAGAAGAAGCGTTATCAGCATTAGTAATGCTTGGGTTTGCCAAAGGCGCTGTCATTAAAGTACTTGACACAATTTTGCAGGAAAACAAAAACCTGACTGTTGAGGATCTTATAAAGAGAGCGCTTAAGAACTTGTGACACTGAATATTAGCCGGATTGGGATCAAGGATATCACATAAACATATTCTGGTATTATTATATCCTGTGCTGATTGCTTCTTTGCTTTTTGCCTCAACTGAAGCCTTCAGCCAGGTGTCTGTTCAGACTGGTGATACTACCCGGAAATCAGTACTAAAGCTGGAGGATGTCTCAGGTATACCCTGGGAACAGACAAAAAAAAGTCCTCTCTTTCTCGATAATCCTTCAAATATTACATCTACCGTGATCTATGATCCGGATAAAGATGAATATGTAATTTATAAAAAAGTAGGATCATTTGATTATCGCACACCGGTGCACATGAGCCCCGGGGAATTCAGAAAATATGAATATACACGGGCAATGCGCGATTACTGGCAGTCGAGGATCTCCGGAGATGAATCGGGCTTCAGATCAACACTTATACCTCAGATAGAAATAGGCGGAGCCGCATTTGATAAGATCTTCGGAAGCAACACCATAAACATCATCCCGCAGGGATCCGCTGAACTGATATTCGGGATCAATATATCACGTACTCAAAACCCGACCCTTTCCGAAAAACTGAGAACCATTCCCACCTTCGACTTCAAGGAAAAAATACAGATGAATGTCACCGGAACCATTGGTGACAAGATGCAGCTGGGTGTAAATTATAATACTGATGCATTGTTCGATTTTGAAAACAGGACCAAACTTCAATATTCCGGAAAGGAGGATGAGATACTTAAAAAAGTTGAAGCCGGCGATGTAACACTCCCTCTCACAGGTACCCTGATTACAGGGAGTTACAGCCTTTTCGGACTTAAAACAGAAATGCAGTTCGGTAAACTTACAGTTACTACTGTCCTTTCGCAACAGAAAGGTGAATCATCTGTTGTACAGGTTGAGGGAGGGGCCCAGCTGACCGACTTTGAAATATTTGCAGATGAATATGAGGCAAACAGACATTTTTTCCTTTCACAATATTTCAGGGATATCTATGATGAAGCATTGAAAAGTCTGCCGATTGTCAGTTCAGGTGTCAATATTGAGAGGATAGAAGTATGGGTGACCAACAAAACAAGCCGTTTTGAAGAAGGAAGTAACCGTAATATTGTGGCATTCATAGACCTGGCGGAAAACAGGAACCATATTTACAACAATATCCCCGAATTCCAGGAGACACCCGGGACCCTGTTATATCCTGACAACGATGCAAACAGAATGTACGAACAGTTAAATACTGTATACACAGATGTAAGAGATGTTGACCAGGTAACCAATGCATTTGATCCCTTGTATCCGGGATTTCAGATTGGCCGTGACTATGAAAAAATAGAAAACGCCCGGAAACTTAACGAGAGAGAATATACTCTCAATAAACAACTTGGATATATATCCCTTAATACTGCACTGAATACAGATGAAGTACTGGCAGTGGCATTTGAGTATACCATTAACGGCAAGGTATATAAGGTAGGAGAGTTCTCAACTGACGGAATTACAGCACCCCAGGCTCTTTTTCTAAAACTGCTCAAAGGAACAACACTGACTCCAAAACTGCCGACCTGGGATTTGATGATGAAGAACATTTATTCGCTGGGATCGGGTAAGCTTGAAAAAAGTGATTTTGAGTTGAATGTACTTTATCAGGATGACGAAACAGGTAACTCGATTAACTATCTGCCGGAAGACAAGCTTGAGGATCAGATACTACTCCAGATGCTTGGGCTTGATGTTCTGAATTCACAACTTGACCGGGAATCGGATGGTTATTTTGATTTTGTTGAAAATGTGACTGTTATAGTTGACAGGGGTAAGATAGTCTTTCCTGTTCTTGAACCTTTTGGAAGTCACCTGAGAAAAAAGATAAATGACTCAAAGCTGGCAGATAAGTATGTGTTCCAGGAACTGTATGATTCAACCCAGACTATAGCCAGGCAGATGGCCGAGAAAAATAAATTCGTCATGGAAGGGCAATATTCTTCTCAATCAGGATCTGAAATACAGTTGAATGCAATAAATATACCCCAGGGATCGGTCATAGTAACCGCTGGTGGAGTGACTCTTTCCGAGAATGTTGATTATACAGTTGATTACAATATGGGTACGGTAAGTATTATCAATGCTGCACTTATTGAATCTCAAACACCTATTCAGGTTTCGCTTGAAAGCAACCAGTTCTTTGGATTTCAGACAAAAACACTTGTGGGAACACACCTCGATTATCGTTTTTCTGACAATTTTAATGTCGGAGGAACCATACTCCATCTTAATGAAAGACCATATACACAGAAGGTTAACTATGGCGAAGAACCTATTTCAAACACTATCTGGGGATTGAACACATCGTATAAAACTGAATCCCGGATGCTTACAAATATTATTGATAAAATACCCCTTCTTGAAACAAAAACCCCCTCTTCATTTTCATTCTTCGGAGAATTCGCCCATCTTATACCCGGTCATTCAAAGGCTATTTCAAATGCCGGTAATTCATATATCGATGATTTTGAGGCAAGTGAGATCCCTCTGGACCTTAAATCATTCAATGCATGGACAATTGCAAGTGTTCCCCAGGGTCAGGACCTTCTATTTCCGGAAGCTCGATTAAACGATGATCCTGCAAGCGGTTATAACAGAGCCAGGCTGGCATGGTATGTTATAGATCCGATATTCCTGAGGAACGGATCATCAACACCTGATCATATTAAAGATAACCCCGATACCCAGTCAAGCCACTTTGTAAGGGAGATCTATGAGAATGAGATCTTCCCTTACCGTGAAAGTACAACAGGCATACCCACAAATATCACCATCCTTAACCTTGCATATTACCCCGAAGAAAAAGGGCCTTACAATTTTGACGCTGATCCGGGCCTCTATTCGGAGGGCATGAACTCCGAAGGAAAGCTGAATGATCCTCAATCGCGATGGGGAGGTATTATGAGAGAGGTTCTCACCAGTGATTTTGAAACGGCAAATATTCAGTATATAAAATTCTGGCTTATGGATCCGTTTGTTGAGGATCCGGATCATGAAGGCGGCGATCTTTTTATAAACCTGGGTAATATATCAGAGGATATTCTCAGGGATTCAAGAAAAAGCTTTGAGCACGGACTGC
>CAZKWD010000034.1:4677-11449 GCA_964556175.1 uncultured Rikenellaceae bacterium | reverse complement strand
TCTTCATACTTGTCTTTATTATCACCGGTATAGTATCGGTGTCATCAATGAGCGCCGGCATTGTGTTGCCCGTCATGTTGTTTACATTTTTTGAGACTCCCTCCCTCCTGTTCAAAATCTTTTCAATTTTTATAGCAGCAGCTTTGCTCTTAACCCACAGGAACAATATCAAAAGGCTTCTAAAAGGGGAAGAAAAAGGGCTTTTTCAGAAGAAATCAAAACCTTAACCACGAGGGACACAAAGGGATAAATATGCCTTAAAGAACCCACCCCTTTCCTCCCGACCTGTCGGTCGGGACAGGCTTCCGCTAACGCGGAATCTCCACGGAGTTTATCCCGCAAAGCGGGGTTCCGATCTCCCGAGAGGGGATTCTATTAGTACCGTTGTACCTTTCTAAAACTGCTCCAGTATTTCTATCCTTTTCTTTATCGGCGGGTGAGTTGCAAAGAGAGATGATACAGAAGCTTTAAATTTTTTATTGCCGATCTGTGGATTTTCAATAAACATCTGGGCTACATCTTTTCGCTGCACTGCCTCTATGGTAGGATCACCCGAGATTTTTCTGAGAGCAGATGCCAGTGCCAGAGGATTTCTTGTCAGCTCCGCTGATCCTGCATCAGCCAGGTATTCCCTTTTTCTCGAGAGGGCAAACCTGAATAGTGTGGCAATAAGGTAGCCAAATGCCGCCAGGATAAGAGCGATGATTATCGCAGCTCCTCCTCCACCCTTTTTATTGCCACCCCTTGTCAGGCTGCCAAATCTCATGGACCTGAATAATGCTTCAGAGATAAAGGCAAAGATCCCGACAAACACAATTGAGATTATCAGAAGTCTGACATCACGATTCCTAATATGAGTGAGTTCATGGGCTATTACGGCTTCCAGTTCTCTGTCATCGAGTTTGTTGATAATGCCACGCGAAAGTGAAACCGAATATGTCTTCGGATTTATTCCGCTGGCGAATGCGTTCAGTGAATCGTCTTCGATGACGTTCACCTTTGGCATAGTCATACCGGCTGATATGCAAAGATTTTCCACGAGGTTATAGATTCTCTTGTTCTCTTTCCTCTCAAGAGGTTTAGAGGCTGTAGCCTTGTCTATCATAGCAGTATGTGAAAACCATGCTATTGTAAACCAGACAATTACACCCAATGTCACCCAGGGAAACGTTCTCAGAAAGTTATTATTGACTGCCGGTATCAGATTATACTGTACCGGAGCCTCCGAAAAATAGTGTGTCTGTCCCAGTGAGGTTAAGAAAAAGAAAAGCCATGTCAGTCCCAGAAATACAACAGGGAACATCAGTAAGATCAGGACCGAGTTTGTATTATTTCTCCTGATCTGGCTTTGTAGACCAAAATATTTCATAAGCCGGTTTAGAACTTGATCTGCGGAGGCTGTTCTACTGCTGCGCGCTGATCGCCAAGTTCGAACATAGGCTCACGCTTGAAGGTGAAAAGTGTGGCAACAATATTTGAAGGGAAAACCTCGGTAGCAACATTGAGTTCCTTGGTTGCAGAGTTAAAGAAGCGGCGTGCTGCAGCAATTTTGTTCTCAACATCCGAAATCTCATTCTGAAGATCGAGGAAATTCTGGCTTGCCTTAAGATCAGGATAGGCTTCAACCGATACTTTCAGTCCTTCCAGGGCGGTCGAAAGTCTTCCTTCAGCCTGTATCTTTTCGTTAATTGTTGTTGCCTTCATCGCATTTGCACGTGCTTCGGTGACCTCAGTCAGGACACCGCGTTCATGCTGCATATACCCTCTTACTGATTCAACCAGCTGAGGAATGAGATCATGCCTTTGTTTCAGCTGAACGTCGACATCAGCAAATGCCTGTTCCCTGCTATTTCTGAGTTTTACCAGACGGTTATAGAGAGATATTGCCCACACTATCAACAAAACAATGACCCCGATAATTACGAAAAATATTATCATCTTAATTAAGTTTTAGTTAATGATTCAGAATCGTGCATATTATTTTTTAGGGATTAAAGATATTAAATATTGCTATATTTAGCGGTCCTGTAAAATAATTTCAACATAATTTAAATATAATGATTGACGCAGAGAAAGTGCTAGAGCTTATCATCAGCCGCCAGAGTGACCGGAAATACAGCAACAAACCTACTGAAAAAGAGCAGCTTAACAGAATAATCAAGGCTGGAAGGATGGCTCCTTCGGCTTGCAATGCACAACCCTGGAAGTTCATCGTGGTTACTGATCCGAAACTGATAGAGCAAATTGCCAAAGCTGCCTCTGCAAAGATTTTGGGGATGAATTCTTTCGTAGCCCAGGCAATGGCAATAATAGTAATTGTAAGGGAGAAACCCAATTTTTCATCAAAGATTGGAGGGACAATAAAGAGCAAGGATTATTCACTGATCGATATTGGTATAGCATCAGAAAACATATGTCTTCAGGCCAGGGCTGAGGGGCTTGGCTCATGCATGATCGGATGGTTCGACGAAGATGAAGTAAGAATAATCCTCGGCATACCGAAGAATAAACGCGTGGAACTCCTAATCACTCTTGGGTATTCAATGAGCGAATACAGAACGAAAAAGAGAAAGCCGGAGGATGAGGTGGTAGGGTATAATAAATATTGACCCCCCATGTACTAACCTCCAGCCTACCGGCTGGCAGGGGTGAGTATGTGAATCCGGGGGTTATTTCAACCTCTCCAGTGCTGTCTTCATCCTTTTAAGTGCCTCGATAAGAAGCTCTTCAGATGCAGCATAGGATATTCTGATGCAGCCTGGTGCACCGAAGGCATCTCCACCTACAACAGCAACCTGCGCCTTATTCAGCAGGTAAAGCGCAAGATCGCCTGAGCTGACTATTTTGGTTTCGCCATCCGACTTTCCAAGATAATAGCTTATGTCGGGCATCACGTAGAAGGCCCCGTGTGGTACCTTCACTTTCATTCCCTTTATATCCTTCAGCAATCTGCAGACAATATCGCGGCGGTGCATAAATTCATCCCGCATTTTTTTTCGTGAACCATCATCACTCTGTAACGCAGCCAGGGCAGCCCTCTGGGCTATTGAACAGACACCTGAGGTAAATTGTCCCTGTAGCTTATCAACAGCCTTTGCAATCCATAAAGGTGCCCCCAAATATCCTATCCTCCAACCTGTCATGGCATAACTCTTCGATAATCCGTTTACTGTTATCACCCGGTCATAAATAAAATCAAAAGATGCCATGCTTATATGTTCACCCTTAAAGATAATATGCTCGTATATCTCATCAGACATTATATATAAACCATCATGTTTCTGCACTACCTGTGCAATCTCCATCATCTCCTCCCTGGTATAGACCATTCCTGTAGGATTAGACGGGGAATTGAAAATTATGAGCCTCGTTTTTTTTGTGATAACCAGTTCGAGCTGCTCAGGAAGCACCTTAAAATCGTTTTCCAGAGTTGTTCCAATAACTACAGGTTTAGCGCCTGCAAGAAGGATCTGGTCATAATAACTCACCCAATAAGGCGCCAGAATGATTACCTCCTCCCCGGGATTTACAATTGACAGGATCACATTGACAAGTGAATGTTTGCCGCCTGCCGAGACAACTATCTGATCAGGAGTATAATCTAAACCATTTTCCTCCCTGAACTTTTTTGAAATAACCTCACGGAGATCATTATATCCTGGTACGGGAGGGTATTTGGAATAATTATCATCAATAGCTTTCTTGGCTGCCTCCTTTATATATTCAGGAGTATTGAAATCGGGTTCTCCAAGGCTAAGACTGATAATATCAATCCCCCTGGCTTTTAATTCCCTGCTTTTCTGAGCCATGGCAAGAGTCTGGGAAACAGACAGGGATTTAATTCTTTCAGACAGATGTTCCATAAGGTATTTCGGATTTCGGATTTCGGATTTCGGATTTTGGGTTTCAAGTTAAATGATCAATTTAAAAGTACAAAAGAAAAAGTGTATGTTTGTATTTTTGTTCATAAAATAAGTAACGATGGATCTATTAATGGATATTATCACAATAACGATTCCTGCATTACTTGTTATGCTAACAGCCTGGCTGGTAATGAGGTATCTATTAAAAAATGATCAGGACAAGAGGAAACAGGAGATGATACTCCAGAACAGCCGGACAGTTACTCCCATAAAACTGCAGGCCTACGAAAGAATTGTTCTTTTCCTTGAAAGAATATCCCTTGAATCCATGCTGGTCAGGATCAATTCTCCCGGGATGAGTGCTACGCAACTTCATTCGTCACTCCTTATAACCATACGAAGTGAATTTGAGCATAACCTGTCGCAGCAGATCTATATGAGTCCCCAGGCATGGGAGGTAATAAGAAATGCGCGTTCCACCATGATAAAGATCATAAACAGTGAGATGGAAAAGATGCCTAAAAAAGCCACTGGCATGGAATTCAGCAAAAGACTTCTTGAGACAGTCATGGAGCTCGAAAAGGAACCGACCAGAACAGCCATAGAATATATCAAGGCAGAGGCTAGCAGGATGATATAGGTGCTCGGTATATCGCTACAGCAAATCCACTGAACGTTTCACGAATGTACTAAGATCTTCCCCTTTCAGCATATTATTTGCCAGCAGGGCAAGGTCAACAAGCTGTTTTACCAGTTTATTACCGAAGCCATACTTTTCAAGCATGTCACTTCTTGATTTTTCGATTTCACCGAGTTCCTTTTTCAGCTTTTCAAGATCATCCTTTTCGACCTGGCTTACCTCTTCAGCTTTTTTCTTATTGTGTTCACCCTCCATAAAGTCAACCTCCTCCTTCACCTTTTTTCTTTCTGTATCATTGGCAGTCAGTTTATCACCTTCCTCAGTTTTCAGATCATCATATATCTTTAAAACAAGCGGGTGGTTCGGGTTTACAACCAGGTTATAACTTTCCGGCAGCTCACCATAGAAATTCATACCGCCGCCTATCTGTGACATATCTTTCATCCTCCGCATGAATTCTGACTGGGTTATCAATACAGGAGCTTCATTCTCATCAAGTGTTTCAAAAACAACATTATACACTTCCTTATCAGATTTGCTCTTAACATTAAAAACACTTCTCAGGTCATTCTTCTGTTCCTCAGTTAATTTTGATTCTTTCGATTCCTCCTTCTGGATCAGCTTGTCGATCACATCAGAATCGACTCGTACAAAACGTGACCCGGTGAATTTTGTTTCGAGATGGTTTATTAGATGAACATCGAGCTGCCCGTCAAGATGAAGAACGTCATAGCCTTTGTTCTTTGCCTTATCAATATAGGCATACTGATCGGTCTTATTTGTTGAATACAGGTAAACAAGCGTCTTGTTCCTGTCGGTCTGGTTCTCTTTGATCAGATTCTCATATTCCTCGAATGTAAAGTACTTATCATCGGTGTTTTTGAGAAGGGCAAATTTTGAAGCTTTCTCGTAAAATTTCTCCTCGGTTATCATTCCGTAGTTAATGAAAAGCTTCAGGTTGTCCCATTTCTTTTCAAAATCCCCGCGATTTTTCTTAAAGATCTCATTTAACCTGTCTGCAACTTTTTTAGTTATATGACCTGATATCTTTTTTACGTTTGTATCACTCTGAAGATAGCTCCTCGAGACATTAAGAGGTATGTCAGGTGAATCCAGCACCCCATGCAGAAGTGTTAGGAATTCCGGGACAATCCCCTCTACAGAATCAGTTACAAAGACCTGGTTGCAATAAAGCTGTATTTTGTTCTTTTGTATTTCGATATTGCTTTTGATTTTGGGAAAATAGAGGATTCCTGTCAGTTTGAAAGGATAGTCAACATTAAGATGAATGTTGAATAATGGTTCATCCCCTGCAGGATAAAGCTCCCTGTAGAATTTCTGGTAATCTTCATCCTTAAGTTCAGAAGGTTTAATCGTCCATGCAGGTTTTGTATTGTTTATTATTTTGTCTTTGCCTGTATCGACATATTTATCATCCTTCCATTCCTGTTCCTTGCCGAAGGCAATTTCAACAGGGAGAAACTTACAGTATTTTCTCAGCAGTTCTTCTATCCTGTTTTCCTCAAGAAACTCTTTTGAATCCTTATCGACATGAAGGATTACGTCAGTTCCTCTCTCTTCCCGTTCAGCATCCTCTATTGAATATTCGGGACTTCCGTCGCAGGTCCATTTAACCGGGCGGGAATCCTTCTGCCATGAATGGGTTATCACTTCAACCTTGTCGGATACCATGAATGATGAATAAAAGCCGAGGCCGAAATGACCAATAATGTTGTTTGCCTGATCCTTATATTTTTCAAGGAAATCATTGGCACTTGAAAAGGCAATCTGATTAAGGTATTTGTCCAGTTCCTCCTCTGTCATTCCAACACCGTAGTCGCTAACTGTTATTGTTTTCTTCTTCTTGTCGACTGATACTCTGATTGTTGTGTCACCTATTTCGGCCTTGTAGTCGCCTGCGGATACAAACGCTTTCAGCTTCTGTGTGGCATCAACGGCATTAGAAATCAGTTCACGTAAAAATATCTCATGATCAGAATAAAGAAATTTCTTGATAATGGGGAAAATATTTTCAGATGTCACCCCTATTTTTCCGGTTTGCATATCAAATCAGTTTTATTATTGAACATTAATTATCTGCCCGTCACTTTCAAAAGGTGTGCCATTGAAATTTACTGACAAATAGTCACACTGATCATGTTTTACCTCCTCCCGCACCAGCAGAAGAGGACGAGCAGGTTAGGTAATAGGAGAAAGCCTAGAAATACTCCGGGAAACGGAAATATGCCACAATTATCAGTATCGCTGT
>CAZKWD010000034.1:0-4577 GCA_964556175.1 uncultured Rikenellaceae bacterium | reverse complement strand
AAGCCTAGAAATACTCCGGGAAACGGAAATATGCCACAATTATCAGTATCGCTGTAAGGATCAGGAAAACCAGCAGGACATATAATGAGAAATTCCTTTTCTTCCTGTAGATCGTAATATTGTGTTCGCTGAACAGCTTCTTTACCGTATTGTGAATACGCAGGATGCTGTTTGAATTCCTTGGTATATAAGCATCTATATTGAACTTAAGAGTTTTTTTAAGTTCATCCATCTTATCCACAGGCACAAGAAGGATGATGCCCGTTTTCTGGTCAGTCTTTTTAACCTCCAGGGTTAATCCGTCGATGGTTTCAAATTGCTCTACGGCATCGGGAACTCCAATAATAGCCACTTTGCATGAGCCGTTATCCGCTTCTTTCTGTATATGTTCAAGAAAATCCTGTTTTGTGTGGAATGAGACTACCACATAACGCGAAGTATCAGAAAATCTTTTCTTTACATCCTCCGTAAAGGTACGATGATCGTCATAACAGATGAGGTATGTCATTTTTGTTTTTGTCATACAGATCAAAAATACAAAAGAAAGCTATCTTCTCATCTTTGGTTCAAAGTTTTCTTTGAATCTCCACATACCTTTTTTTAGAATATATGCATCAAAAGAGAATTCGGGGACGTAATATTCAGGGCTATTCTGCCTGACCTGTGAAACAGGAACCAGGTGGTCAAATATTATTGATTTCCTGTTGTGGACCCTCAGGGTTGCAACACCATCTGATGAGTAACGAAGGAGTTCTCTGAACCTTTTTTCATCTCCTTTGATAAAACACTCTTTCCCGAAGATAATTCCACCCTCTTCAGTAAAGGTCAGAACATCAATTATCTTGGTGGAAACCAGTAAATTAGTGTAATCAAGGCCAAGAAGAATATAATAAGTTTCCCTTTTATATCTGAAGGGCTGAACAGCGTAATAAAGTGCACCATACCAGTTGTCCTCCGAATAAGTCGTATTAATTGATGGTGGTTCATCCATATTAACTCCTGTCAGCTTAAAGACCTGGTTCGATTTTCCTTTATTCCCCTTCCTGATAAGGTAGCAGAAGTATTTATTTGTTCCATCAGTGAGGTTCAGGTTCCAGGTAATTATCTTCAGCCGTGAATCGGGAGATAATATCTGTCCAAGGTATCGGAGATCAGTAAACCGGTGATCCAAAATCCTCTCTGATTCAACGTATTTGTCGATAGTCTTTATTATCGAATCGTTAAGTTGTATACGTTCTTCATCATTTCTTGTATCGAGGATTCCGTTGAAAAGTTGCTGTAGTATCTCCCCGGATTCCGGCTGCTGGCTTTTAACTTTCATAGCCGGGACCAGGAACAGTGCGGTGAGGATAATGTAAAATGTTTTTTGTCTCATCCCCTGCCTCTGTTTTTCATTGCATCATCGAGTAGTAATTTCAACTGCCTGCATGCGGTAATGATCTCATCATTGCTGATTGTCAGCGGAGGTGCAATCCTGAAGGCATCATTACAGAAAAGAAAATAGTCAAGAATGATGCCATAACGGGGTGCGTTTTTTATGACATATCTGACATATTCAGGATCAGTCAGCCGTACTGCCAGGAGTAATCCTTCACCCCTTATTTCTTTTATAAGCTGATGGTTTAGTTCCTTTTTGAAAACAGCTGATTTAGCTTCACATTTTTCGACCAGCTTTTCATCCAAAATAACATTGAGTGATGCGAGTCCTGCTGCACAGCATACCGGATGTCCCCCGAATGTAGTAATATGCCCCAGCTGAGGTTCAGCAATAAGTACCGCCATAATCTCTTTAGATGAGATAAAGGCTCCTAGGGGCATCCCGCCTCCGAGGGCTTTTGCCAGCACCAGGATGTCGGGAACAACATTGAACCTGTTTATGGCAAACATCGATCCTGTTCTTCCAAAGCCGGTCTGAACTTCATCAAAAATCAGAAGAGCTCCATTTGCCGAACATCTTTTTCTCAACTCTTCAAGATAACCCTCTGACGGAAAAATGACTCCTGCTTCACCCTGTACCGGTTCAATAATAACACATGCAACAGACTTATCAATTGCATCGAGTGCCGAAAAATCGTTGAAGTCTATCTGTATTGTATCCGGCAGCAATGGTTGGAAGGCACTCCTGTATTTTTCGCTTCCCTGTACACTGAGTGCACCGTGTGTGCTTCCGTGATAAGCGTTCCTGAAATATATTATCCGGCTTCTTCGTGTAAATCTCTTTGCTATCTTCAGGGCTCCCTCTACTGCTTCGCTTCCCGAATTGACAAAATAACAGGTGTTGAGGTTTTCAGGCAGTATTGATGCAATGAGAGCTGCATATTTTACCTGGGGACTCTGGATCACCTCGCCATATACCATCAGATGCAGGTATGAATCTGCCTGCTCCCTGATAGCAGCTAAAACGCGGGGATGTCTGTGTCCTGTATTACTGACCGACACACCGGATATAAGGTCAAGATATTTCTCGCCTGCGGGACCATACATGAATACTCCTTCAGCTCTCGTTATCTCAAGCATAAGTGGATCAGTTGAGGTCTGTCCAAGGTGAAGAAGAAAAAGTTGACGGTCTGTAAGCATGTGAAAATAAAGGAATTATCTGGCCATCACATTAATATCATTCAGAAGAGCATCTCTGAATGATTTTCCAACGGGGATACTTTTCATTGTATCTCCAACCATCAGATCAAGGGAGTTCTCCTTTATGGCCTGGATCATGCTCTTATTTATGATATAGGACCTGTGCACCCTGATAAAGATTCCTGACGGCAGCTGGTTCTCAATTGCTTTCATTGTAAAGTGGATAGTGAACCTGTCATCACCGGTGGTCAGGGTTACATAGTTTTCAAGAGCTTCGATATATATTATTTCTTTCAGTTTAAGTTTAACGAGTGATGAACTTTTTTTGATAAATATCTCCTCGTCACCGGTATTTGCTGCCTCCTTGTGTGAAAAATACCTGATGGTTTTATCTATGGCTTTGCAGAAACGTCCATATGAAACAGGTTTTAGTATATAATCGACCACATTGAAGTCGAAAGCCTGTACTGCATATTCTTCAGCTGATGATATTATAATTATATTCGGAGGGTAGTCAAGACTGCCAATAAAGTCGAATCCATCCATCTCGGGCATCTGGATGTCGAGCAAAACAAGATCTATATCCTGTCGTTCGGTAAGTATGTTTCTTGCTGCGACTGAATCATTGTATATACCTATCAGGTTAAGCGAAGTTGATTTTTTCACATAGCCCTCAAGTATTTTACAGCTCATCTTATCGTCGTCAACAATAATACAGTTCATCCTTTAAGATTTAGGCCAGATTAACAGTTTCAAAAATAATAAAAAAACTATCATAAATTTTATCAGCCGGATTTTAGTTGGATTTCTAATGTTATTTTCTTTTCCGGCAGCGAATAAAGGTGGGGGAGGTTCTATAAATTAAAACGAGTATAAATAAAAAAGGGGTGAACTAACACCCCTCAGCAATCTCTTCTTCAAAGATTAAAGACCTTTGTCGAGAGCAGGAGCAGCTTTGAATTTAACGACCTTCTTGGCAGGAACGTTAAGTTTTGCACCAGTACGAGGGTTGCGTACTACTCTTGCACTTCTTTTGGTTACTTTAAATGTACCTAGTCCAGGAAGCTGAAGCCTCTGGCCTTTTTTCATAGCTTGTCCAACTGATGCTACAAATGCATTCAGAGCTTTACCTGCATCCTTAACTGTAAGGTCTGCATCTTTTGCAATAGAAGCTACTAAGTCTTTTTTTGTCATAATTAAAAGTATTAAAGGTTAGACCATTTTGTCTTATTGAATACAAATTTATTCTATTTATATTCATATGCAAATTTATTTTTCCGTTTTTCCACAAATAGTGCGGATTTTAGGTTAAAATACCTATTTCTTTTGATAAAACCAGCAATCACTGTATAAACCGCGGATCCGCATCAATCCACAGGATGAGAATGTAGTACTTCGGAATTTTGTTCACATTGTGTTAATAAATATTGTAATATATTGATATATAATATTTTATGCAATTTCCAGGGTTAAAAATTCTAAAAAATCAAAAAAACATTATATTTGCGGCAAATCCGCCTTCGCCAAGGCTACGGCGGATGAAAGGAGAAATGGCAGAGTGGTCTAATGCGGCGGTCTTGAAAACCGTTGTCCGCCTACCGGCGGACCGGGGGTTCGAATCCCTCTTTCTCCGCCAAAATCATCAGATCAGTCCCGTCCACCGGCCGGTGGACGGGATTTTTGTTTTTGAAAAGCCCGAATCAGGCTTGCCTGAATGAGGGATTTGAAAAAAACAAAAACCGCTCGAAGAGCGGACTGATCTGATGACTTTGAAGCCGCCCGTCAGGAATCACCGACGATCCGCCAGCTGGCGGAGAGGAGGAAATCCCTGGGTCATGTACTCATCCCCCAAACCCCCTTCTCTACTTCGTAAAGAAGGGGGCTTTTTATCTGGCATATAGATATTTACAGCATTTTGCACAACTTGCTTTCATAAGGAGTCGAAGGAAAACAAACAAAACCCGAAGGGTTATTTAAGCGATGCATGGAGCCCTGGAATG
>CAZKWD010000033.1:0-11634 GCA_964556175.1 uncultured Rikenellaceae bacterium | reverse complement strand
ACCCCCCTTCATTCACAAAACTTCATCACTGAAAAAGAGGGGTTGATAACTAACAACAGGAGAATCGTCACAAAGAACATGTGGTACAACGGCACATCACTCTCCGAAAAAGCAAGAAGGGCACTTGAAAATGAGAAAGTTACAGTAGTATCTCATATCTCCGGCTATATTCACATCATTAACAAAGATGCTACAATCGACAGGACAGCTTACAGTACGTTTTCGACTAGTCTCAGGGAATTCCTTGTCACTGATCTGACAAAACTTGTCTTCATTAACTTCCTGAGATTCAAATCAAAATATAAGGCCCTGTTCCAATATGAATGTGAATGCTCCGGGAAAAAGAGATATATAGCTCTTGAGAAAATGTTTGAATATGAACACATCAGCAAATTCAATTTGTCGACTGATACCCGCGAACAGCTTGTAAGTGAGATTGAAGGGGATGAATTTCATCTCAGCCCTTTGCCAGGGAAGATCATGCTGAATGAAGTGGAAAAGAACATTCAGAACAACCAGGGCAAAAACCTCAAGATAATTGAGGATCAGTTTGTCAGACTCAATAATGATGCTTCCCCTGACACAATTCATGAGATGTTTGATGATCTGGGTAATTTCCTGTACATTGATCCAAAGCTTCCTGATGAGAATAAAAACTACGTCACGACTTTTATACCTGCGATATGGGCCGAAGACAACAGGGAAAAAATCATCGGAGCAATACTCAGCAGCACTGATAAATCAGAACTTTCGCTTCTGACCCTTTATGTTTACAGGCAAATGGACAGGATCGACTGGCAGCCATTCGTTAAGGCGGCCATTGAGCGCAATCCTGTCTGCTTCAACGATCTTAAGGGAAAAAGTATCCGGGAAGTTTTCGAGATCCTTAACAAGATGCCCAACGAGTCAATATATGATGGGCAGAGGCTGGCCCTGCCTGATGAGGTATGGAACTTCAGGTGCGGCGATGGTATTGAGAAAGCACTGCTGCTGGCAGACTTTATCATAAACAGAGACAATAAGTCTGAAGTTATGATTGAGATCAAAAACAAGGATGTAATGCTAAGATATAAGCTTCAGGATTTCAAATTTACATCAGCCAAATCGCTTGAGAAATTGATTAAAATTTCTGATAATTCCCTTGTAATAAAATAGTTACACAGAGATAAAAACCCCCGGCCAACTAAAGTTGGCCTGCCCCCTGAAGGGGTGGGGATCATTTCAAAACTATATCCTTTATTACCTCGCTTCCAACTTTTTCATTCAGCTTTTCCTTCAGAGCCTCTCTGAGCATCAAAAGTTCGCTTCTTACAACCGACGAATTAAGATAAACATAAAGGACCTGATCTTTGATGTACAATTTTGAGGTCCGTAATGCAATTGCCTTACCTACAGTCTCTTCCCAGGAGTTAATAAGGTTGACTTCATTCAGCTTACCCTCAAGGTTCATCTCTTTGATATAATCCTTCATGGCCTCAGCCAGCGATATGGTCTTGCTGCGTCTCATTTTTGGATTTTTCCGTTTTCAATTATTTCTTCAACTGCGTTATTATTTATCCTGAAAAGCTTGTAGTCAGTTTTATGTGATGACAGTATTTCATGTAACCGGCTCTGGTGAGTGTCGGTAATGAATATCTGTCCGAATTGCCGGTTCCCGACAAGCCTTATTATCTGCTCAACACGTTCTGCATCAAATTTATCAAAAATATCATCGAGTAAAAGAATTGGTGAACAGCCCGATTGACCCTTTATGTAATCAAACTTGGCAAGTTTCAGGGCAACAAGAAAAGACTTCTGCTGACCCTGTGAACCAAGCAATTTCACTGAATGCCCGTTCATTTCAAATAGCAGGTCATCCTTATGTATGCCTACGGTAGTATACTCCAGAAATCGATCCTTTGTAACAGAACCGATCAGGGCTTCGGCAAAATCACCTTCTGACAGGTGTGACCGGTATGAGAGTCTGACCCTCTCTTTTTCCGAGGAGATCATCGAATACCTCTCCTGGAAAACAGGGATCAGCTCACTAACTAAAGTCTCTCTCTCTTTGAATACATATGTTCCGTATTTAACCAGTTGTGAATCCCAAATCGACAGGGTATCATTATCGAAGCTGCCTGTTGATCTGAAATCTTTAAGAAGCCTGTTTCTCTGCTGAAGGGCTTTGTTGTACTTCAGCACTGAATCGAGATATTCCCCGTCATACTGGCTTATTATCTTGTTCAGGAACTTACGTCTCTCCTCGCTTCCTTCAGAAACCAGTGAACTGTCGGCCGGAGAGATCATAACTACCGGATATTTGCCAACATGACCGGAGAGCTTCTGGTACTCCTTGCCATTCTTCTTCAAAACCTTAGGCTTTTGTTTCTGAAATGCGCAATAGATCTGATCTTCCTCATCATTCCTTACAAAAGTACCGTTGATAATAAAAAAATCTTCTCCATGACGGATGCTGATGCTGTCGATATTATTAAAGAAGCTTTTTGTAAGTGACAGGTAATGAATAGCATCAAGTATATTCGTCTTGCCAACCCCGTTATTACCCACAAAACAGTTTATCTTTGACGAGAGCTCAAGTTCTGTCTGGTCGTAATTTTTGAAGTTAGTCAGAGATAGTTTTTTAAGATACATAGACAACGGTTCAAGGTTCAAGGTTCAAGGTTCAAGGTTCAAGGTTCCGGGTTCAGCGTTTCTGGTATTTATTTCTGTCACAAATTTAAAAAAAGAATGGCTTACTGATTCATAAATAATTATGCATGGATTAAAATGTATAAAGGAATCTCGTGCATACAGCTGGAAGTTATTGATAAATAATTCAAAAAATCCTGTTAATAGTGTCATTTGCGTTTAAATAGTTTGAAAAAAAAATTACTTTTGCGGTGGTAAAAATTAAAGTTCATTTTTTATTAAAGATATGGCTAAGAAGAAGAAAGGTGACAGCTCACAGGGGCTTAAGAATGTTGAGGAAACACTGACAAAAACCGAACAGTTCCTTGAGCAGAATTACAAATTATTGATTTATGTACTGGGTGTTATAGTAGTGCTGGTAGGGCTCTTCTGGCTCTTCAGGATGTACCTGGTGAAGAGGAATAATGAAGCCCAGTCTCAGATGTACCAGGCCGAAAGATACCTCGAGATAGATTCACTGAACCTGGCATTATACGGAGACGGCAATTACCTGGGTTTCCTTGATATAAGCGAGGATTACAAATTCACAAAGGCCGGTAATCTTGCCCGTTACAGTGCCGGTATCTGTTTTCTTCACCTGGGCCAGTATGAGGATGCTATTGATATGCTTGAAAAATATTCAAAGAAGGATAAATTGATCGGTTCGCTGGCAATAGGTGCTACCGGAGATGCATGGGTCGAGATGGGCGATATCGATAAGGGAATAACAAAATATATTGAAGCAGCTGAATATGCCGACAATGAATTCAACACTCCTTTATTTCTCATGAAAGCAGGAGAGCTTTATGAACTTGAAGGAAACTATGATAAAGCCCTTGAAATTTATGAAAGGATACAGTCTGAGTATCCTGAAAGTACTGAAGGATCTTCGATTGAAAAATACATTGCACGTGTTAAGCTTCTGATCCAGTAGAATGGGCACCACCAATCTGTCGGCATATAACCCGGAGAGTATCCCTGATGCCGGTGCAATGAAGTTCGGAATCGTTGTGTCGGACTGGAATGGTGACATTACAATGGCATTGCTTGATGGTGCACAAAAGACACTGAAAAAACACGGAGCAACTTCTGAAAACATTATAGTAAGGCATGTACCCGGCAGCTTTGAGCTGACATATGGAGCAAAAATGATTGCCGAAAATGATAATCCTGATTCTGTTCTATGCCTCGGATGTGTCATCAGAGGCGAGACTCCGCACTTCACATATATCTGCCAGGGAGTCACAGAGGGTATAACCCGGCTCAATCTTGATTATAAAATACCTTTCATATTTGGAGTACTCACTACTGACACTCATCAGCAGGCTGTTGACAGATCCGGGGGGAAACATGGCAACAAAGGCGACGAAGCTGCCATAACAGCTATAAAAATGGCTGCTCTCAGGCGGGATATGAATAAATAATTTCTAGCGAAGCACTTTCCTCACAAAGGCAACAGTAAAGTAGGCCATCAGGAATACCCCGATAAATCCTTCAATGCTTGATACTATCCTTGCAGAACCATGAGGAAAATGATCTCCATAACCTATTGTAAAGAAGGTTATTGCGCTATGATAAAACGACCGGGCGACAATACCCAGCTGATCGGATGTTGAGGAAATAATATCAGCATTTGTGGTAAGAATCATCAGGATATATATAATACTGAACAGGAAATATGCCGCAATCATTGAAATAAGCACCCTTGCAGGATTTGTTGCATAGAGGCCCATTGCATCAAACACAAGCCATTTGAACCCATGGGGAATATAGCTCAGAATTTTTGTCAGGCCACCTATTTCTTTCTGTTCAGTAAGCCATGATCTTGATTCAAAACGTTTAAACATAACATAAGCTTCATCCTCATCGGAATAGTTACCGGTACCGTTGAAATTTTCCTTTAGTATTCTGAATTGTTCTGCTTTCTGCCTAAGGGTTGTTGCCTCCTGTTTAATAATGATCTCCTTACATTTATTTCTTCCCCAGTCGATATATAATTTCCCGATAAGACGCATCCCTGACATATCCAGCATCTTTATATCAACAGGAAAATCATAGGGTTCAAGATCAACAATATCACGGACGATAGTATCTGATATATCCAATATGTCAGCTTTTGCCAGCCGCAGATCAAAATAATGGTCGAGATGGCACGATTTGAGAGATATAGACTGATACCGGGATTCATAGAAAGTGACATCGCCATCTCCGAAGCTTGTTCTCTCAAAGCTTATTTCTGTATCATCCATTTCCATAAGATTAAAGTTCTTGGGACCAGCTCCCATCTCTACTTTCTTGAACTGGATCTTACCGGCTTTACAGGATGCACCTTCAAAATTCACCTCTCCGTTACCAAAGACTGAGCGGTTGAAGTTTACCCTTCCCGATCCGAAATCAACTGTTCTGAAGTCAACCCTGCTGTTTCCAAATTCTGCTCTTTCAAAAGATATATCACAATCGCCGAAGACAGAATAATGAAAATCAACCTTGCCGCCGGAAATACGTGTTACTTTGAAATTGAACCGGCCATTGTTGAAGTGAGTGTTAATAAAAAGAAGCTCACCATTGTTAAATTCTGTATTTGCGAAACTTACCTCGCCGTTACCAAACTTTATATCCTGGAAATCTTTTATCCCGTCATTTACTACAACATTTTTAAACATAAAATCTCCTTCGCTAAAGATAGCGCCGGTAAATTCTATGTCACCGTTTCGGAAAAAAGTATTAGAAAAAATGACATTTCCTGTACCAAAATGTGAGCCGGCAAAGGAGACTTTTCCTTTTCCGAAATGTGCACCGTCAAAACTGACCTCTCCTTCTGCAAAGGAGGCATATGAAAAATCATTGCAGATGTTTGATTCAAAAAAGGCATTTTTAGCAGAAAATCCTTTAATGACAACTAATTCTTTCTTATCAATATTATTATGCCGCCTGAAAGCTGATAAGGAAAGGTCAGATATGTAGCAATTATCAAGGACAATATTCTTTCCCTTTTTTATAAGATCATAGATCCCATTGATATCGGCCACACCAAATAATTCATTATTAATCTCTTTACCTTCAGCATCATAGAAAGTTACTATAGCAGTACGAGGACTGGTACTACCGTCATCAGCTATATACTTTACATCTTTAATATTGACATGGTAGTTTTTATACCCGGTTTTCATCAAGGCAGGATTTATTTGAAATACCAAGGTATAAAAAAAAATAATCAGTTCTAATCACTATCGCATGCAGAGTGCCCGATATGGGCAGTAAGAACATTTGCCCCAGTCATCGTTGGTCATGAAAAAAGGTTCATCCATGCTGAAAACAGCTTTCACCGTTGCATTAAAACAACTCATATATTCTTGTCGTACAGACATATAATCATTTACAGGAATTTCATTGTTTCTTCCTGGCTTAATTTTGAGAAGATCTTCACCATGCGATTTTTTTATCTGATAAATTGAGGGCCTGACCTTTACATCCTGCTTTTCATTAAGATAACCCTCACAGTAAAGCAGTGTCTGAAGCCAGCCATCATAATCCTTCTTCCTGTCATCTGCAAACAGGTCTTCTATAGAACTGATAGAATCAGCTATTGTCCCTGTTTTGTAATCCACGATTCTTGTTATATCATCCTTCAAATCTACCCGGTCTATTACTCCTCCTGCCACAATGCTGATGGTGGTGTTTCCATCTTCGATATTTACCGGAAAAGTCACAGGTTTCTCGAGTTCAAAAACAGAGAAGGGAGCCAGGGCTTTGTCGGTCTTCAGTATCCTCATAATATATTCCATCAATACCTCTCTGACTATCAGCTCATTACCCGTAGCAACATTATCATTTCCCCTTCCGAAGAATTCCCTGATACTGCTGCTTATAAGTCTGTAAACTACAGAAGGATCATTTATAAGTGAATCTAATGACTCAGCATCAACTATCTTCCCTTTAAATACCTCGTAAAGGCTTCTCACAGCTTCATGCAGAATGGTCCCCAGCATTGCCGGATCAATTTCTCCGGTGATCTCATCAGGCTCTTTCAGTCCGCATACATACCTGTAATAGAACTTCATTCTGCAGTTTAACCAGGTATTGATAGCCGAAGGAGAAAGTATCCGCCCTTGCCATTCCGGCGAGAACCTTTCAATAAGCTGATGCTGGTGCTCTTCAGTACGGTCAATTTTTTCACTTATATTGCCCCGGGTTCTGATCTCGAAACTTAGATTGAGCATTTCAGGTTTAAGCAAAGGTTCATACTTCATCTGCTGAAGGAACCTGCTCATCTCCCCGCTTCTTAGTCCTTCGGGATTAGAGTTATATATAAATGTCACGTTTTCGGCCCTTTGCAGGAGCCTGTAGAAATGGTATGCATACACCGACTCCCTGTGATTTATTGAAGGCAGGCCGAAAGCCTCACGAAGAGTGAAAGGTATGAATGAAGAGGCAGATGTTAATGCCGGAAGGATTCCCTCATTGACTGACAGTATTACCATGTTCCTGAAGTCGAGTGTCCTGGTCTCGAGAATACCCATCACCTGTATTCCCGAGAGAGGTTCTCCGGAAAATGGCACAGACTGGCTTCTTAAAAGTCGTTCGAGTAAACTTATCCAGGTATTCAAGGTCAATCCCAATTCCGGTGAGCCGGTAACGGCATCAAGCCTGTTTATTGAAAGCATTACCCTGTAAATGAATTCATTCCTTATACTTTTCCCGGTTGAATCACTCCCTGATTCTTCGCCATTACCTGAACCGGCTGATACTACCAATGACAACACCGATTTTAAATATTCCGAGAAGCTTACAGGAGAGGCAGCTTTAATGAAAATAGTTGCAAGACCTTCGGAATCACTGAACCGGTCTGACGGAACCATAACGAGGTTCTGTTCAGTAATAACCTTGATAATCTCCCTGTCGGCTTCACTCATAAGCTCAGCCAGAAGTCCGTTTTTCAACAGGCTTAGCACGTCCCTGTGATTGAAGAGTATGGTTCCGTCCTGTACCCTTGCATTTCGCTGCAGGTCGAGAAGATGTTTAACCAGGGAATAGACCAGTGTCTGCCTCAAAGGGTAACCCATGGTAATGTTTATATCCTTTATATTCTCAGGAAGACTTGTAAGGACAGGCATAAGAAGGTTTTCATCGGCGAGTATGACTGCCGTTTCATGTGCGTTTTCGGGTGTAAGCCCGGGTATTTCACCTATCAGCTCAGGTATAAGTTTCACCTGTGCTACATCGGATGAGGTGTCAATAACACGCCTTATTACTGAAGCTGCCGGTTTTGATAGCATTGTTTCATAGCTCCATTCACCGGGCATATCATTTCCAAAATATTTAAGGTTGTCCTTAAGAAAAAAGCCGGCGGAATTAAGCCTGCCCTCACTGATATACGAATTATCATAATCCCAGTAGAATTTTGCTCTCTCCTCATCTTTAAGCTTTGACATCAGCAATTTCTCGCATTCATTAAGGGCGTTGAATCCTGCAAAATGTATCAATTCCCATTTTATGCCTTTCAGTTTCTCCATTCCGGGACCCTCAATAACATCCCGGAAGATCATTCCTTCATAGGCAAGATTTTTTTCTTTAAGTGACCGCCTTAATCCTTTATAAATGTCATTCAGGAGTGACCAGACGCTATTAAACTCTTTTTTCTGATCTGACATTCTCTCAGGATCGAAATTGGTCCAGAAACGTTTTACAACATCAGCCTGTTCATCTGTAAGACCTCCAAATTCCTGATCTATAACTTTGATATCCTTTATATTATGAAAGATTTTTGAAGCGTCTACAAGATTTTTATCGACATCATCAAAATCATTCAGAAGCATATCGCCCCAGAAGTAAAAATCATCAAAGCTTTCATTGCTTTTCCTGGCTGTGCGATATACTTTATAGAGTTCAAAGAGCAGTATCTCATTCTCTGCCAGTTGCAATTCCGATAACGACCTGAACAAGTCATTGATGGTCATTATGGCCGGAGTCCAGGCTGGCTTGCTGATCTCTTTTGCAATATATTTCAGGAAAAAGAGTCCTGCCCTGCGGTTTGGAAAGATAAGGCAGGGATTATTCAGACGGTCACCGTATTCCGAATAAAGATGTTTTGCGATATGTTCGAGAAAGTAGACCATAATTTACGGTTACCGGCTAACGTTTTTTTACTTTTTACTTTTTACTTTTTACTTTTTACTTTTTACTTTTTACTTTATAATATTTCCCTTGCCAGGTGTCGAGCTCTTCGAGGCGTTTTTCGATGAGAGGGACTATCTGTTCGGTTCTTTTCTTTCCCCATCTTATTTCTGTGAGAAAACGCGGGGGAGCTTCCCCTGTAAAGCGTTCCACAATAATTGCAGGATTCAGTCTCTCAAGAAATTTAATTATAAAATCAAGATAATCTTCCCATGTAAACAGGTGAAAATCAGCCGGATTATCACGATATTCGGTTTCCATTGCAGTATCTCTGATCACCTGCAGCTGGTGGAATTTAACTGTTGTCAGCGGTAGTCCTGATATTATTTCCGCTTCAGCAAGCATCTCATCGCGTGTTTCGCCGGGCAGACCGAAAATGAAATGAGCACCTGTTTTTATTCCGAGTTTTTGAGTTGCTGCGACAGCATTTACTGCATCCTCAAATGAATGTCCCCGGTTGATTCTTTTAAGTGTTTTATCATAGCATGATTCAATGCCATATTCCACTGAGAGATAGCAACGCTGAGAAATATCCTTCAGCAATGCAAGCCTGTCATCATCTATACAATCGGGTCGTGTACCGATAATCAGCCCAATGATTCCCGGATACCGCAATGCCTCCTCATATAATGATTTCAGGGTTTCAACAGGTGCGTAGGTATTTGAATATGCCTGGAAATAAGCAAGGTAGGACTCCGCTTTACGGTATCTCTTTTTATGGAACTCTATCCCCTCCTCTATCTGCCGGGAAACGGATTTTTCAGGGATACAGTACGAGGGATTGAATGCATCATTGTTGCAAAATGTACAGCCTCCGGTACCTTTCGTACCGTCGCGGTTTGGACAGGTGAATCCTGCATCAATGGAAACCTTCTGAACTCTTGCTCCAAAGAGTTTTCTGAAGTAATCAGGGTATGCATTGAACCTCCTGCCATGTCCCCATGGGAATTCACTATTTTTCTTCGATTCCGGCATCAGGCTTCTACTATTTTATTTTTGTCAACATACCACAGGTAACCTTTAATATCCCTGTATCCCATCTCTTTGAGCAGGTTGCGATACTGGTTCACCTGTCCGGTATAACGCTCATTCTCTTCACCAAACTTGAAATCGATTATTGTTGCATTATCACCTTCTATTATTATCCTGTCCGGCCGGCGGGTCTGACCCGATGGCAGGAGTATCTCTGCCTCTTTCATTACATTTAATCCGGGACTGAACCATTCCGATGCCGGAGATGATGCAACCAGCTCCTCCAGTTTTCTTTCAAGCTGAGTGGTTTCAGATGAAGCTATTCTTCCTTCAAGCACCAGTTGCTTTACTGCAGCGGGAATATCATCTGCCGTATCAATGCTTTCGAAAACACTGTGCATCAGCTTCCCATAGTTTATCTTCTGCCTGATGGCTTCACCGCCTTCCGTAAAATAGTTTTCACCATGCAGCTTCAGGCGTAACGATCCCGGTTTCCTGCTGACGATATAGTGCTTTGATATCATATCCCTGTTCACCCGGTTTTCCTCTTTGCTTTCAGGAATCTCTCCATACTCAAATATCTTATTTTCAGCATCATAACAACCTGACATGATGATACCTGATTCACCGGCAGGATTTTCATCTGAAGTAACTGCATCCTTAAGGGTCTTTGCAATACCTTCAGCTTTAGAGGGAGTTTCCGGAGCAAAGGCCCAGATAGTATCAATTGCTCTTGTCAGTGCAACATAAAGAAGGTTGATATTGTCGATATGAACGGAAAATCTTTCATCGTTATAATAACCGGCAAAAATGGTTTCAGCAAGAGCAGTGCCATACCTTACAGGCACTATCCCCAGTTCATCAAAGGGAGGTGAACCAGGCTGCACCCATAATATGGGCTGTTTCGAGGATTTATGATCCAGGTTCCATGAAATGAAAGGAAGGATAACGATTCTGAATTGAAGCCCTTTTGATTTATGGATGGTGAATACTCTTGCAGCATCCTGGTTTGCCGGCAGTACCAACGATTTTGTGTTGCCGGTTGTCTCCCACCACTCCAGAAATGATTGAAAATCAGCACCTTTAATTCCTGAAAAACCAAGCACAAGATCCTGGAAAGCATCGAGATATGCAACATTCCAGGAATAGCTGCCCAGGTCAAAAAAGTCGATAATACTTTCTGTGGCCTCAAAGAGCGGAAGCTGGCCGGCCTTTATCATAAACTGTTCGTATCCTTCAGGAAAACGACCATGAGATCCATCCTCCAGAGTACTGCGGAAGAGAGGGATCTTATCTGCCTTTTCATATCCCGTGGCCAGCAGGTAAAACCTTAACATCTGAGCCCTGCTGATCATATCTACAGGATTATTAAGCACTTTTACTACCGATATGATGAAAGTAATGGCATGAGAACCGGACAGTAACAATGAATCATTTGAAACTATATTGTAATTATACTTTTGTTTTTGCTCCGGCCCGGCATCCGCGCTATACTCAATCATTCTCCTTACTACGGCTTCTCCATCCCTTGCCTCCCTTACTAAAATACCGATATCTGAAGCCTTATATCCTTTATCCTGAACGGCTTCGATCACTGAAGGGAGCTTTTCAAGTACGATTTCCTTCCATTTCCGGGTAATCTTGCCGCGTTTCCCATTTTCCTGTCCGTTTTTGACTTCTCGTTCATCATCGATGAACTCAAGCCTGACATAGCCTCCACTACGTTTATCAGGATCGACCTGTATTGCTTCAGCATACAAATTTTTAAAGTCTGCAGAAGAGTGATCTTCTGAAAATGTCTCTTCGGTTTGTGCCGGGATT
>CAZKWD010000032.1:7238-11857 GCA_964556175.1 uncultured Rikenellaceae bacterium | reverse complement strand
TCCGTACAATGATTTTTCAACTAAGGATTATTCAGTTTCCTGATATAACGGTCAATAAAAACCTGCTTCTGCTTTGACCTGTACTGCATAATGAACCTTGGATGTTCCAGGGGCTCTATCCTCTGAAAAAAACCTTGTTCATTGTTCAGTTTAGAAAGGAAATCATAATTCTTTCCTGATCCGAGACAAAAGCATACATCACATTCAATACCCCATTCAAGCTGTCTTCTTATTGACCCTGTAATAAATTCTTTAACTGCTTCAGTGAGTTTTTTACTGTCGTAGTAATTATAATTCGTTCGTTTTCCTGTTCTGCTTTTGTATGTAAATCCAAGCGGGCTCACAGAGCTTATAAAATAATCACTGTAGAACTTTTCAGTCCCGCCGTATTGATTAATCATCTCATAAATAAAGACAGAGGATGTCTCATAAGTCTTCAGCCCGGGTATTGATAACCCGCATCTTTCCTTTAGTCTAACCGTATCTGTAAAGGGAATTCCGGTGACACCTGCACCAAAACGTCCGGGATTGATACCAAGTATAAGGTGCCTCCTCCTGTTATCATTATAAAACTTCCTGTAAAATTGCGAGACCACCGGAAGTATTGACGGGTTTTCTTTGAAAGGATTCATTACAGAGATCCCTTCAGGCAGAATTCCCGTAAAATCAAGATCGCTGCAGAAGGTAATTATCTTTTCCGCAAACGTACTCATTTATCAATGTGCAGCAATTGGTCTCGAAATTCAGAATCATTCTTTCACGCAACGCACTGAATATTTACTAACCTTTTCAGAGCCATGAATATCCTGTATATCTGCCTGTCTTGAGATGTCTATCACAGCCTGGTTATTTAAAACAAGGTAGCTGAAATATTCTGCCTCATTTTCATTATATTCAGTTGATGTCCAGAAATATGCGCTTTCGTCCATCTCCGTGAATGTACCCTCATAATTCTGCATCCCGCCAAGATGTATATCAAAGGAGACCGGACCCGATCCTGCATTTTCCCGTAATTCTTCCGGTTCAAAACTATTCACCAGAGCGTGAAATTCCGACCCTGACGGTAGACGCCATCCGTCGGGACAGGCTTCCATTGCGGTCTTCCAATCATATAATAACCCGCATGTAGGAACATTATTAGGATTGTTATCAAAGAAATAAGCATCTTCTCCCGGAACGATGAACTTCAGGTTTTCAGCCATCCATGTAACGCCATTTATCGTAACTGTCCGGTATGAATTACCGTCACGTGGGTCAGTCAATTTATCCTGTGCCGCCAGGTTAAGATATGTTACTGCAATTATCAGGATCAATATCGTTCTTTTCATCATCATTTTATTTAAATACCACAATATTATATTATATCACCAGTATTATATACCGTGTAAAATAATCAGCAAAATTAAGCTATACTAATAACAATAACGTTTGAAAAACAAAAATGTTATTAACCCTGTTTTTTAATTTTTAACAAGCCTTTCCAAGGATACATATTATAAATGTTTAACTTTGGGCGCTTTTAAAAACAGGAATTCATCACTATGCAGGGCAATGATTTAATAAAACCTTATGGCGAAAAGCAGATGGCTTTTGATAAGAGATACCTTGAAATGGCACTTATCTGGGCAAAAAATTCATACTGCAAAAGACGCCAGGTCGGGGCCCTGATTGTAAAAGGGAAAATGATAATCTCTGACGGATATAACGGGACTCCGGCTGGTTTCGAAAATGTATGCGAAGATGAAAATGATGTTACGAAGCCATATGTTCTTCATGCTGAGGCAAATGCAATTACTAAAGTTGCCAAATCAAATAATTCAAGTGAAGATGCAACGTTATATGTTACATCCTCACCATGCATGGAGTGTGCAAAGCTTATTATCCAATCAGGAATAAAAAGAGTTGTGTACTGTGATAAGTACCGTTTAGCTGACGGATTAGATCTTCTCAGGCGTGCAGAAATTGACCTGGTATATATCGATCTGGAAAAAGATATCTATGAGCAACAGTAATTCAAAAAGGAATATTTTTCTTCCTCTGATCCTGGCACTAACTCTTATCGCTGGTATCTTAATTGGCATTTATCTTCCCCATAAAAATGAGGGCCCGCCTAATGTAAATATAAGGCTCAGGAGCAATAAAATACAAAGCATTATCGATATCATTGAATCCAGTTATGTCGATTCGGTGAACCGTGAGGAAATGGTAGAAGCAGCTATACCGGCAATCCTGAAAAAACTTGATCCTCATTCGGTTTATATTCCCGCCAAAGATCTTGCAAGGGCCAATGAACCGCTTCAGGGTAATTTTGAAGGAATAGGCATTTCATTCAATATGCTTACTGATACTATTCTTGTTATCAGCACCATCCCGGGCGGCCCTTCAGAAAAAATCGGACTTCAGGCAGGAGATAAGATACTGTATGTTAATGATTCATTAGTAGCCGGGAAGGGAATAAGCGATGAAAAGGTGATGAGCATGCTTAAGGGCCCCAGAGGCACAGAGGTTACTGTTAAGATCCTTCGCAAAGGACATAAGGATTTACTTACCTTTAACATTACCCGTGACAAGATTCCGATTTACAGTGTCGATGTCGCCTACATGGTTAATGATATTACAGGTTACATCCGGATAAACAATTTTGCGTTAACAACTTATGACGAGTTCATGAAAGGCTTGCATGTACTTAAACAAAAGGGTATGGAAAAGCTCATTGTCGATCTGCGAAACAATTCCGGCGGTATTATGGAAGCTGCCATCCAGGTTGCAAACGAGTTCCTGAGTGAGGGCCAATTGATTGTTTATACAAAAGGCAGAAAACAGCCGCGTAATGAAGCAAGAGCAACAGGAAAAGGAGAATTTGACACCGGTGACCTTGTGATCCTTATCGATGAATGGAGTGCTTCGGCCAGTGAAATACTTGCAGGAGCCATACAGGATAATGATCGCGGTACAATTATAGGAAGGCGTTCCTTTGGCAAGGGACTGGTACAGGAACCCGTGGTCTTCCCAGACGGATCAGGGATGAGACTTACCATAGCAAGGTATTACACTCCAACCGGCAGATCGATACAGAGACCATATAACAACGGATTTGATGAATATTTTGCAGATCTGAATATAAGGTACGGAAGAGGTGAGTTTGAAGCTTCGGACAGCATTCAATTTACTGACTCGCTAAAATACACAACACCCGGAGGCAAAACTGTTTTTGGGGGAGGGGGCATTATGCCCGACTTGTTTGTGCCTGTTGATACTTCAGGCATATCAATCTATTTTCTTAAGGTTAGACCATTTATATATGAGTTCTCACTAAAATATACCGAAAACCATCGTGAAAACCTTAAGAAATTCACTGAATCAGGAGAGCTTGAAAAGCACCTCGACATGCAGAACCTGATGGATCAGTTCACCGATTTTATTTCAAAAAAAGGAATTAAACCTGAACCCGAAGGACTGAAGATCTCAGAAAAAATAATTTATACACAGATCAAGGCTTATATCGCACGTAATATCCTGGATAACAAAGGATTTTATCCTGTCTGGGAAGAGATTGATACTACGCTGAAGTATGCGATTGAATATCTGGAGGAATAACCTCATTGACATTTGCCAACAAATTCTGTCAATATTTCCAGAGACATTCCCTCTTCCTCTATAAATCCCAGGTGACCGGAATTCTTCAAAATTGCCAATTCGGCATTTTGCGGCAGTTTTACTTTTGTCTGTGCCTGATCACAATCAATATAATTATCCATTGTTCCCAATATCCAGAGACACGGAACGATACCCTCTTCCATAACTGCCAGCCTGGATGGTCTTGCCATCATACCCTTCAGGACAGCAATTATTCCTTCACCCTGTATTGAAGAGGCTATCTGTTTTAATCTTTCAAGTGATGCGCTGAATTTTTTAATATTCTGTGCAGCAAACATTTTGGCAACATTATCCGGGTACATCAGATCCTTTTTCCCTGCCATTACCAGGTTAATTTCTCTCTCCCTCTTTTCCAGTGCCTCGGGAGAGTCGGCAAGGGGATGTGAATGGAACAGGCAGTAACCCGACAGTTTCTCCGGGAAATATTCCGCAAAGGCAAGGGCAATATACCCCCCAAGAGAATGACCGGTAAGAAATGCTTTCCCTATTTCAAGACTCTCAAGGAGCTCTTTTAGTATCTCTGCCATGTGCTCCATGGTATGAGTTTTCTCAAAAACGTCAGACTGCCCATGTCCCGGAAGGTCAGGTGAGATAACCCTGTATTTTGCTGCAAGCTTCCGCGAAAAACTATTCCATACTTCTGATGTTTCCAGGTAACCGTGCAGGAGTACTATTACCTGCCCCCTGCCCTGATCGGTATAATGTATTTTCCCATTCCTGTATTGAAGATAACCTGTCATAATAATCTGTTTCCGGTAAAATTATTTTAATTAACTGACAATTGTATATTGTTAATCTGATTAATTAATTCTATTTTTATAAACAACTATCCCGGAATAAATAATTAATTAGTAAATGTTTTATAACCAATGAATAAGGTCTTATTTTCATCCATTTCCAAAAAGTTTATTATGGCTCTTGCCGGGCTTTTTCTTCTGATGTTCCTGCCTGTTCACCTTGTG
>CAZKWD010000032.1:0-7138 GCA_964556175.1 uncultured Rikenellaceae bacterium | reverse complement strand
GTATATAACTACATCTATCTTATCTGTTTTGCCTTACTGGGGCTTCATCTCTTTCACGCTTTTTCTTCAGCCTTTCAAACCCTTGGACTGAATCACAGGATATGGACACCGGTCATTAAGTTTTTGGCTTTCATTTACGCAATTCTAATACCTGCCGGATTTGCATCTATCTCATTAATTATCTGGCTATTTAAATAATAAGGAACAAACAGAAAATATATAAAAATGGCAAAATTGGACTCAAAAATACCAGAAGGATCATTAGCAGAAAAATGGACAAGACATCAGGCATCAATCAAGCTTGTCAGTCCTGCAAATAAGAAGAAGCTGGATATTATTGTTGTAGGCGCTGGCGCAGCCGGAGCATCTGCAGCAGCATCTCTTGCAGAACTGGGATATAATGTTAAGGTCTTTGTGTTTCAGGATTCATCGCGCAGAGCACATTCAATAGCTTCACAGGGAGGTATCAATGCAACAAAAAATTATAAAAATGATGCTGACAGCGATTATCGTCTGTTCTATGACATGATCAAAGGAGGTGATTTTCGGGCTAGAGAAGCAAATGTTTACCGTGCTGCTGAAGTAAGCAATAAAATAATAGATCAATATGTGGCACAGGGAGTCCCTTTTGCCAGAGAATATGGCGGTTATCTTTCGAACCGTTCATTTGGCGGGGTGCAGGTTTCCAGGACTTTTTATGCCCAGGGACAAACAGGTCAGCAATGTACATTAGCAGCTTATCAGTCATTGATGAGACAAATAAAAGACGGTAATGCAAAACTATTTGCCCGCCGCAATATGCTTGATCTGGTAGTGATTGATGGCAGAGCCAGAGGAATTATAACCAGAAATCTAATAACAGGCGAGATTGAAAGGTATTCAGCTCATGCTGTTGTTTTGGCCACAGGGGGTTTCGGTACAATATATTACCTGTCAACACTCGCAATTAATTCTAATGGCAGTGCTGCTATGGCCGCCTTCAGGAAAGGAGCTTTTATGGCCAATCCAAGTATAGCACAGATACATCCCACCTGTGTTCCTGTTCTTAATGATTATCAGTCGAAGCTGACACTGATGTCCGAATCACTCAGGAACGACGGAAGAATCTGGGTACCAAAGGAAAAAGGTGATAAACGGCCTGCAAACCAAATAAAAGAAGAAGAAAGAGATTATTATCTTGAACGAAAATATCCTGCTTTCGGCAATCTGGTTCCTAGGGATGTGGCGTCCAGGGCCGCTAAAGAAAGATGCGACGAAGGTTATGGCGTCGGAGATACAGGATTATCTGTATATCTTGATTTCAGAGATGCCCTTAATGATCAAGGGAAGAGTGTTATAGAGGCCAAGTATGGAACTCTTTTTGACTTATATAATAAAGTCACCGGAATAAATCCATACGAAGAACCCATGCGGATTTATCCGGCTTCTCATTATACAATGGGAGGATTATGGGTTGATTATAATCTGATGACCACAATTCCCGGCTTATACGCTATCGGAGAAGCTAATTTTTCTGATCATGGTGCCAATCGCCTGGGTGCAAGTTCTCTTATGCAATGTTCAGGAGATGGTTATTTCATCCTTCCTGTTACTATAGGAGATTACCTTGCCGATCAAATTAAAACTCCACGGATACTTACTGACACTCCCGAATTTGATGAAACAGAAAAAGCTGTTAAAGAAAAACTAAATAAGTTAATATCGATAAACGGGAAACAAACTCCCACATCATTTCATAAAAGACTGGGACATATATTATGGACATATTCCGGCATGAAAAGGAACGAAGAAGGATTAAAAAAAGCCCTGACAGAAATTACAGAACTCAGAGAAGAATTCTGGAAAGATGTTAAAGTTGCCGGCGGCTTAAATGAATTGAATCATGAGCTTGAGAAAGCTGGCAGAATAGCTGATTTCTTTGATCTTGCCAGACTGATCGTTATCGATGCACTCAACCGAAAGGAATCGTGCGGTGCACATTTTCGTGAAGAATATCAAACAGAAGAAGGAGAACCCATAAGGGATGATGAAAACTGTTCTTATGTTGCTGCCTGGGAATATACCGGGGATACATCAGACCCTTTACTACATAAGGAAGAACTTAAATTTGAATTTGTGACACCTTCACAGAGAAGTTACAAATAAAGAAAATAGTTAATACTCAAATTTGTATTAAAATGGATATAACACTTAAAATCTGGCGTCAGAAAAACAAGGATGATAAAGGTAAATTTGTTACATATAAGCTTGATGGTGTCTCTACTGAAATGACCTTTCTTGAAATGTTAGACTATCTTAATGAAAAACTATGTAGGGAGGGTCAGAATCCGGTTGCTTTCGACAGTGACTGCCGTGAAGGTATTTGCGGAATGTGCGGATTGTATATTAACGGCAGGCCGCACGGCCCCCAAAAGGGCGTAACTACCTGTCAGTTAAGCATGAGTTTTTTCAAAGACGGAGATACAATAACTGTGGAACCATGGAGGTCAAGAGCTTTCCCTGTAATTAAAGATTTAGTGGTTGACAGAAGTTCATTTGATCAACTTATACAGGCAGGCGGATATATTTCCGTCAATACCGGTGCTGCTCCTGAAGCAAATGCCACTCCTGTGAAAAAAGAGAATGCAGAAAGAGCATTTGAATCAGGAATCTGTATCGGCTGCGGAGCATGTGTTGCTGCCTGTAAAAATGCCTCAGCTATGCTTTTTGTATCAGCAAAGATATCTCAGTTTGCACTGCTTCCCCAGGGACGTGTTGAAGCAAAGGAGAGAGTGAGAGCCATGGTTGATAAAATGGATGAACTCGGATTTGGCAACTGCTCAAATACAGGAGCCTGCGAGGCAGAATGCCCGAAACAGATCAAGCTTATCAACATTGCCAGGATGAACAGGGAGTACTTTAAAGCTTATTAACTATTGGGCACTGAAATAAGTGTCATTGTATTTATTTCCAGTGCAGAGAGGTTTCCATATCCCATCTCTTTTTCGTAAACACAACCGGTGTCAATTGGTATAACATTCGATTTTTCGCTGATCACCTGTTTTACAAATTCAATTTTTTTCGGACGATGACCATGTATTATTGTCCTTTCCTTCAGGAGTGGATTTTTATAAACAGGACTGCATTCCCAAACCATGGTATGCCTGTCAACAAATGGATCCGGTTCATTATCATTGAAGCCGGCATGAACAAATATGTAGTTCCCCGATTCCAGAAAATAATCCAGCTCCGAAAAAAAACTTAAATATTTATTTTCTAGTTCATGTAAATCTTCTATCCCAAAGCTGATCAGAGTAGCCATTCCGCTGTTCATGAACCAGAGATACTCATTCATCTCGTCATTATAGGCATCAAGAAGCATCTGCTCATGGTTTCCGGTAAGGACTGTTATATTGAATCCTGAGTTTTTAAGGTCAATTATGAAATCTATCACCTCCTTGCTTTGCTCCCCACGGTCAATATAATCGCCAAGGAGAATCAGCCTGTCTTCTTTTTTCAGGTCAATTTCCTTTACTACCAGCTCATAGAAGGGTTTGAAACATCCATGTATATCGCTTATCGCAAAGAGACGACCCATATTTATCTGTTTATTGAACTTGTTCGAACAACTAAATTAATATCATTATTTAAAGTATACAATAAACAGCGTGACAGTTTGATTTGTTTTATTTCCTGCAACATTGAAAGCTGTTTTTACGTATAATATTATATGTGGAAGTGTTATTAACAACACCTGCCTTAATTAGATATTTTTGAACTTTTTAATAATCAACGCAATTTAAATGCGAATACTGATTGTTATTAACAAATATATGCTATATTCGCAGGAGTTGCCAACAACTTATTAACAGCTTTATCACAATGCCATACCGGAGATTGCCTAACACCGATGCTGCGAGGATCAGAGCTATGAATACCGCTCTTGACAGAGGGAAAGAACTTCCTCCGAACAAAATGGCCTATTCAGCAAAATTATTAGTGAATTTACAGAAATTCCTTCCCCTGTTTGAGCACAGCATTCAGCTTCAGCGGCAGGCTATTGCCTCCCAGAATAAAAAATCGAAGGATTATAATGAGGTTGCAAAAAAGGCAAGGATCTATCTGACTCATTTCGTCAGGGTTATGAACATGGCCATTTTCCGTGGTGATCTTCCAGCAGAAACAAGAGCATATTATGGTCTGGCTACCAATGAATCGACAGTCCCGTCCCTGAACTCTGAAAATGAGCTTATAAGCTGGGGCCGGAGAATTATTGAAGGAGAAGAATTCAGGCTGCGCAAGGGTGGCAGCCCCATTACCAATCCTACTATTGCCGTTGTGAAAGTGAGATTTGAAAATTTCATTGAAGCAAATAATTATAATAAGATACTTGCCAAGAAAACCCTTGATTACTCTGAGAGGTTAGGTGATATAAGGAGAGAGGCGGATAAAATAATACTTAATATCTGGAATGAGGTTGAAGCAGGCTGCAACTCTCTTCCTGAAGAATTAAGAAAGAAAGAGTGTGAAGAATACGGACTGGTTTATTTTTACAGGAAAAATGAAATTTCTTAATCCATTCAGCACTGACTGTATTTTTATCTCATATAATCGACCAATCATTCATCAAATTTGACTATAGGCAGCATATCGTTAGCTGATCATCCTCTGTTTCTCGCCCCTATGGAGGATATCACAGATCCCTCCTTCAGGATGGTATGCAAGATGCATGGAGCTGATTTTATGTACACCGAGTTCATCTCTTCCGACGGACTCATAAGAGATGGAGAAAAGAGTGTCAGGAAACTTAATATTCATAATTTTGAAAGACCAATAGGGATACAGCTGTATGGTCACCTGACAGCTGCCATGGTAGAAGCTGCACTTATTGCCGAAGAGGCAAAGCCAGAGCTTATTGATATAAATTTTGGCTGTCCCGTGAAAAAAATAGCAACCCGTGGTGCCGGAGCAGGAATGCTCAGAGATATCCCCATGATGGTAGAAATGACCTCTGCCATTGTCAGGGCTGTTAAGCTCCCTGTTACAATTAAGACACGGCTGGGATGGGATGATGAGAACAGAAATATTGTGGCGGTGGCGGAAAGGCTGCAGGATGCAGGTATTCAGGCCATTACGATTCATGGGAGAACAAGGGCTCAGCTATATAAAGGAGTTGCCGACTGGACGCTTATAGGTGCCGTGAAGAATAATCCGAGAATGAAGATCCCTATTATCGGCAATGGTGATGTTGACGGTCCGGTTAGGGCAAAAGAAATGTTCGATCGTTACGGTGTCGACGGGATAATGATAGGCCGTGCTTCGGTGGGCCGGCCATGGATTTTCAGGCATATAAGGAATTACCTTAATACGGATGAGCTGCTTCCCGAACCCACTGCAGATGAGAAAACAGATCTCGCCCTTTTCCACCTCGAAAAATCACTTGAGTTCAAAGAGGAACCCCGGGCCATCTATGAGATGCGCCGTCATCTTTCAAACTATTTCAAAGGATTGCCTCACTTTAAAGAAACAAGGCTGAGACTATTGACCAGCCTTGATGTAAATGAAATAAAGGGTATCCTTGAAGATATCAGGAAGAAATGGGGTGATTTCAGAACCAGTGATACAACATCTGTGTATGATAAATAAATGATCCTTACTGACTATGCAAGCTTTTTCAGCAGAACAGAAAATCCTTTCCATTTGAAGATTATTCCAAGGATAAAAATTACCAGCATCCCCATAAAGAACATTGAGATAAGATCGGCCCAGGGATTAATTTCAATCTGCTGATATAATGCAGGAGTTTGCAGCGCTGATGATTCATTCGTGACCATAATGCACAGGAAGACATTATTTGCTGTATGTGCACCCATCGCGGCCTCAATACCATCATCAAGGATGGTTATTAAACCAAATATCAATCCGAAAAGGATATATTGCGGCATCATGGTACCGAAGCCGAATTCCGAGACTTCAGGATTCATAATATGCATCAATCCGAATAATATGGATGTCATAATCAGAGGGATCCACCTGTTCCTTGCCAACACTGCAAATCCCTGCATCAGGTAGCCTCTGAAAATGATTTCCTCAAATGCTGCCTGAAAGGGAATGAATAAAACAGACATCAGCATAAGAGGGATCAGGGTTACCATTGACCTGTTATTTACTTTAAAGTTTAGCGGCTCAAGCTTGATGTAAACATAGAGATAGATTGCTGAGATTAAAAGCCATACTAATGCCGAGATTAAAAACCTGTTCCACCTGAATCCGTTTGTTCCGTTAATTGTGCAGGTAAAATTCCTGTGGTTCAGTGGCTTAATGAGCAGTATAAATGTTATTAACCCAATGAAGAACGGGAAAAGCATTGTGAATAGGTAAAGGTTTGAGTCGAGACCCAGAACTGTGAGGTTGTTTGGATTTTCCGCCAGTTGTACGATTATATCAGGATTATCTGCTGCCTTGACTCCCATTGCAATCAGCAACGGAATTCCACCGATAGTATTTGTAGCAGTAAGAAGGACTGCCAGCATTATCAGATATCTCCAGAAAGCATTTTTCCCGGTAAATGAAGATTCAAGATGATTCATAATAAAACAGGTACAAGGCACACAATACAAGGTACACGGTATGTCGTTTATTGTTCAGCAGCTGCTTTTTTAGGGTAATCAATTGAATAATGGAGGCCAATGCTCTCCTTCCGGTTTTGTGCAAATTTGATTATAATATATCCTACATTGATCAGATTTCTCAGTTCACAGATCTTTTTTGAGATAAGTGAGCGTTTATAAAGGCTTTCTGTTTCCTGGTACAAAATATCAAGACGTATCATGGCTCTTTCAAGACGCAGGTCTGACCTTACAATCCCGACATAATTACTCATTATCATCTGAACCTCCTTAATACTATGTGTGATAAGAACCATCTCCTCGAGATGTGTTGTGCCCTTATAGTCCCATGCAGGTATTTTTTCCTCGAAAGTCAGCTCTTTCAGCCTGTTTGAGGAGTGCATTGCAGCCCTGTGCGCATAAACGGCAGCTTCCATAAGCGAATTTGAGGCAAGTCTGTTTGCGCCATGCAGTCCGGTTGAAGAGGCTTCACCAATAGCATAAAGCCTGTCAATATTGCTCTGACCATCCATATCAACTTTAATGCCTCC